>NYXM01000028.1 GCA_002685655.1 Planctomycetaceae bacterium | reverse complement strand
GCCTGCCGGGCGGGAACCACCACCGCCTGGAGCTTCGGAAACTTCGAAGACTTCGACCGCCTCGGCCATGAATACATGTTCGTGTCGGACGGACGACAGGGCAAGCACGACAGACCAAGTCGGGTTGGGCTCAAGAAGCCAAACGCCTTCGGGCTTTACGACATGCACGGCAACGTGTGGGAATATGTCGCGGACTGGTGGCACCGGTTCACTTACAAGAACTCGCCCATCAACGATCCAACCGGTCCACCCGAGCAGAGTGAGAAGGGAGACATGCGTCGCGTCATTCGCACGGGGTCATTCGACTGGGGACGCTGGGGAGCGCAATCGGTATATCGTATGCGGATCGGCCAACGCTCTACACAGCACCCGCATCAGGGCTTCCGGGTCGCGATGCGGCCCACAGGCGTCCAGGGTATCGCAGCCGCAGTCGAGCCGCATGAACAGCGGCGGAAGAGCAAGGTCGATCCAGGTCCGCAGAAAGTTGACACTTCAGCCGCTGACAAGAACCCCAGAGAATTGACGCTCGACCTGCCGGGCAAGATCAAGATGGAGTTCGTCCTGATCCGGCCCGGTTCTTTCCTCATGGGGTCGAGCGAAGGATTCGGCGACGAGGCGCCCGTCCACAGAACTGTGATTTCGACACCTTTCTACATGGCGAAGTACGAGGTGACCACCGCACAGTGGGCGGCGATCATGGGCAAGGACGATCGCTTCAAGTTCTGGGAGAGCATGAAAGGCGAAAACGACGACGCGTCTGGCCCTCGAAAAGCCATGCGGGACGTCAGTTGGGATGAGTGCCATGGCTTCGTCACGGCGTTGCAGAAGAAAGTAGCCACCTCGCTCCGCGGGACGAAACATCCGCTTACGAAACGAGTGGGTTACAAGTTCGCTCTGCCGACCGAGGCGCAGTGGGAATACGCCTGCCGCGCCGGAAGCACGACGGAATTCCACTTCGGTAACGACGCCGCAGCGCTGGACCAGTACGCCTGGTTTGCAGGCAACATGTTGTGGCCCGGCGGCGGCAGAACGTTTCCCGACGGAACTCCCGTCAAGGGCGTGCACTACCATGACGTTGGACTGAAAAAACCGAACGGCTTCGGGCTTTACGACATGCACGGCGGCGTCTGGGAGTGGTGTGCCGATTACTATGACAAAGACTACTACGTCAACTCACCGCTGAAGGATCCCACCGGCCCAGAGTCGGGGCGGTTCCGCGCTCTGCGCGGCGGTTCCTGGTTCCGATATGCAAAGTACTGCCGAAGCGCCTACCGCCGTTTCTTCTATCCCGCATCCAATGGCGACGGCGTCACGGCATACATTTCGGACTTCGGCTGCCGAGTTGTCATCAACCTCGATGGGGACAGCGCTCGGCGCGGGGCTCCCGATCCCAAGGTTTCCAATTCAAAGGAAGCGCCAAAGGATTCAGCAAGACCTACGGTCAAGCCGGTGGCTCAGTCAGAAGACCGGCCACAACGCGCAGTCAATTACACGAAATTGGCACGCAGCCTTGTGCGGTATGACGACAACCCCGTGATCAGAGTTGGTGGAAGAGGTGCGTGGGACGAGCAGACACTGGGTTGTTTCACCGTGCTCGATGACGGCGAGCTGTTTTACTTCTACTCCGGTGGGACCCAGTTCGGCAAACCCAAGAACATCGGAATGGCCACGTCCAAGGACGGCATCCACTGGACCAAACACGAGAAGAACCCACTTTTCCCTGGCAGTATGCCTTACGCGATCAAGGTTGGCGATACGTTTCGCCTGTATCATCCCGGCAAGAATGATGCCGGCAGGCACGGATTGCAGATGAGGAGATCCAAAGACGGGTCGAACTGGAGCAAACCCAACCTGGTCCTGGCAGGCGGAATCTTGGACCCGTGTGTGCTCCGTGTCGCCGAAAACAGATTCCACCTGTACTACTGTGGGGGCGGGCAAAGAATGAAGGATGGAAAGCAAGTCTGGGAGTTCAAAGCCCACATGGCCACATCCGAAGATGGAATCAGTTGGAAGAAAACACCGAAACCGGCTCTGCCACTCGGGCCGGAAGGCAGTTGGGATTCGCAGTCGCACGCCGGTCCGTGCGTTCTGAAACTTGAAGACGGCTTCCACATGTGGTATCTCGGCAGCGGTGACTATAAGGACAAACTGGCGTGGAGAATTGGGCACGCCACGTCGCCGGACGGACTGAACTGGGCGAAGTCAGGCTCGGATCCAGTTCTCGGCATCGGCAGGGCTGGAGCCTGGGACGGGGGCACGTTGATGTCGTTCGACATCATCTACCGCGACGGCGAGTTTCTGTTCTGGTACGCCGCTGCCCCAACCGAACACGGCGACGAGACCAAGATGACGATTCAGATCGGACACGGAACCAGCAGAAACTGAAAAGTCAAATGAAGAGCAATCACCGAGAGTTCTTGCAGAACGTCAGTAGCGGCATGTTGCTCGCGGGCTTGGGCGCGTCACTGGCCGCCGGCTTGGGGATTCCTCCCTGATGCGGAAGACAATGCAGGGCATCGCGCCCCTGGTTACGAAGACGCTTGTCGGCTGTTGGGCGTGCCAGCGTAGGCCTGTTGGACCGAGGAACAGCAGTTAACGGGTTGCAACAGAAGCGGTGAGGGATCAGAATTTCCACTGGCTTCCCCGTGGCGAATGAGCGCCAAGCCCGCAGTCAATCCGGGAGCGAGTTGTGATGTCATTTGATCCGTATCATCAATGGTTGGGCATTCCAACGGCCGAGCAACCACCGAATCACTACCGACTTCTCGGCGTCGCCATATTTGAGAGCGATCCCGATGTAATCAGCAATGCTGCTGATCGCCAAATGACGCACGTGAAGACATTCCAGATGGGACAACATGTCGCGGACTCACAGCGTTTGCTGAGCGAGATTGTTGCGGCGCGTGGCTGTCTGTTACAGGTCGAATCACGAGCCACCTATGATCTGCAGTTGAGACTCCAATCGGCGGGACCCACGAAACCCACGCCGTCAGAAACGCAATCAGACAAGCCTGAAGCCACGACAGCCGTGAGTACGGGGCGACGTCCACACAACCAATCGCGGAAACCTGTGCTTGTCGTCTCGGCCATGGCCGTTGTTGTCGTGCTGGTGTCTGCCGGTATTTTCATGCGACACGGCGATCAGGATGTGAACAAACACTCAGTTCAAGTGAGCGAAGCGACGGCCACAAAGGGCTCTGAATTACCGGTCAAAGAGGCATCTTCGCAAACGCAAGAACCACCCGAATCTGCCGTCAACACGTCAGTCGTCCCGGAAAGCAAAAACTCATCGGAGTTAATCACACCTCAGGATCCGTCGTCTCCGAGTGTCGATGTGGGAGATGTGGTTGTCGAAACAACGAACACCTCGCCACAGTCCAGAGGCGACGCCGAATCGGTGATCGCCACGACTCCGGAACCAACGACCGCCAAAACCACGTCTCCAGAACCAGCGACTGGAGGACCCACGACCGCCGAAACTGTGACCCCCGACATCGCGGCGCAGCCCTTAACTCCGTTCGACCTTCCCGGCAGGCTCCCAGTACCCGACAAAGCAGATCTAGCGGCGGCAAAGGCGTTGGTCAAAGAACTGTACCAGCCAGAATATGAACAGGCGGAGACTTTGGAGCAAAAGGCGGCAGTGGCTAGGAAGCTACTTGTGGCGGCACAAGATCCGGGGAACGACGCCAATGGACGCTATGCGATGTTGGGCGTGGCTCGCATCATGGCGGTCCAGGCTGGTGATGCTGACACGGCGATGCGTGCGATTGACATCTTGGATAGACATTTTGAAGTCGATGCCTTGGTATTGAAACAAGCTGCGTTACAAGCGTGGGCCAAGATGCCGATGGCGAAAGAGAGACGTGCCGAATTGGCGAAGCGCATACCTCCCATTGCGGAAGAGGCCGTGCAACAGGAACGCTACGACATTGCGTCCAGCCTATTGCAACTCGCTCGCGACACGGCCCGTCGCGCAGGTACAGTCCCACTTGCCAAGGAAATGGCAACACGTCTGAAGGAGATAGACGGGATCGCAATTAAGTTCGCAGGGGTGCAGAAAGCTCTGGAGGTTTTGGCAGTCGACAGTTCCGACGAGGAGGCAAATAATGTCGTTGGACGGTACTACTGCCTGGAACGAGGCGACTGGAATCGCGGATTGCCGCTACTTGCCAGAAGCGGGAAGGCCAGGTTGCAGGCTTTCGCAGAAAGAGACTTGAGTGGCGCGAATCCAGGTGCGGAGCAATTGGGTCTCGGCGATATGTGGTGGGAATTGGCTCAGCAAGAGGAGCCTGGCGTTGCGGTACAACTTCTTGTTCGTGCGCATCACTGGTACGCCATTGCCGCCCCAAACTTGAGCGGCTTGGCGAAGACGAAATGTGAAAAACGACTCGCTGAAGCAACCGTTGCGATGGGCGGTGTCAAGGGAGGTCGGACGACTTCCAACGCCAATAGCGGAACGGGCCTTGAATTCGATGGGACGGCGTGGATCGAGACGGACTTGAAGTACGACGGCAAAACTCCGTTGACCATTGAGACCTGGATCACGCCGACCGCCGACCGCCTGCAGTCAATTGTCGCCAATTGCCATGGCGTTGGTCTCTCACTGCAAGTCGGGGAAGACGGGAAATGGGGATTCTTTGTGCGAGACAACAAGACGTATCAAGGAGCTGATTCAAACGACAAAGTGCGTCTCGGTCAGCGGGTGCACATTGTCGGTGTCTTCGACGGTCGTATCGTTCGCCTGTTTGTCAACGGTCGGCTACAAGATGCGGTTGGCACCATGACTAGCGCGCACAAAGTGGCTAATTTCCGATTCATGATTGGTGCGGATCCGGATTTCAACTCCCGCCCGCAGAAACACTTTCAGGGCAGCATCGATTCCGTACATGTGTCCCTTGCGGTCCTCTATCAAAAGAATTTCACCCCGCGCGATCCACCTTTGCGGACGCCGGCCACGGTTCTGCTCTTGAAATTGGATGAAGGTGAAGGTGACGAGGCTAAGGACTCGTCGAGGCAACAACGTCATGCGAGAATCCACGATGCGAAGTGGAAGAAATCCGCATCGAAATCATCTCCCGTCGCCAGTCCAAATCCTTGAGCCTCGGCACCGTTCTTTCGCGATGCCTTGTTGGTTCTGGAATTCGACGACACACTTCGGTCAGGCACGCGTGCAGCCTTGCCGTGAGGCAGACTGAGAAACCGGTTACTTACCAGACTAGCTACGGTACCCCGTTGCCCTTCTGTTTCCCACACTCCTGTAAGCAGTGTTCGATCTTGTATTGTCGTCTTTCGCTTCGCGAAAGGACGTTCCTTTCGCGGAGCGAAAGGCGATTATCGGACAGTAATCCCTCGGACAATCCCAACTACTTCAGCGTCGCGCGATCGAAGACCGGGTAGACATGATCTTTGACGCGATCATAGCGCACTTTGCCACTGACGATCGCAGTTTCCACGTAGCTGCGGTAGTCCAGGGGTGGACCATCCAGGA
Source organism: Planctomycetaceae bacterium (assembly GCA_002685655.1). The sequence continues at coordinate 17,571 of NYXM01000028.1, read as the reverse complement.
TGATCAGGTCGGCATCTTTTCCCTTCTCGATACTCCCCAGGCGATCCTGCAACCCGAGCAACCGGGCGGGGACAATCGTCAAGGCAGCCAGCGCAGTGGCCTCGCTGCAACCTCCACGGATGGCGAAGGCGGCCTCCAACGGAAGGCTCGTCAGGTCGCGGCCGGCGAGACCGTTGAGACTGATCGAACTGGACAGCGCTGCAACGGCAAACGGTACACCGGCACGTTCAAGAATACCGGATGTTTCAATCGAACTGCCAGACGAGTCTTCTCGGCCTCTCGCCGGCGAACGTCGATTGCGTGGCGTTATGATCACGGGGACGTCCGCTTCTCCAAGGTTGCTGGCCGTCAACCAACCTTCGGCGACGCCACTCAGCATCAACTTGTAGTCAAGCTCGCGAGACAGCGCGATCATGCTGCGGATATCGTCCGCTGAATTGGCGTCGGTGCGCAAATAGGTCTCTCGTTTGACCAGGCGAATGTAGTCGTCACCGACCGTTTTCTTGGGTGGCGTTGATTTCTTGCCGGCTTTCACGACTGCCTCGTGTTCCGCCTGTGCCTTGAGGTACGCACGAGCCTTGGCGATCGACGCGCGCCACGTGTGGCGGTTCAATGATCCAGACAGGGAACTGGAAGACAATGCGAAGAACGGCGTTTGAGTCACCAGCATTGGATCGAGTTCGCCGTAGGACAACTTGATAACAGCGTACTTGGTGGGCGTTACGGCGCTCGGAGTCGATGGCGTGATCGGTTCGGTCGGCTGGATCGGCAAGCCGCAGCATTGGCAGACTTCGGTTTCTGCATCACCAAAGTCTGGATTGAATTCTGGATCGTCATTGACGAGCTCTTCAGGCTCGAGTCCCAAAAACCGATCATTGGGTCGTCTGGTATTAACTGCTCTGGAGCGGGAACGTCGACCGGACGAGCGGAGGGAGACAGCGCCCGACGTGATACCAACGCCCAATGCGTATTTGATGTTGCGATCAAACGGATCTAGTGAATCGGCAAGCCCAGAGCCCGAGGCGGCGGCCGAACTTATACCAACTCGTGACATCTGCATCGCAATGAACCCCGGCGTGACATGCTTGCCCGCCGCATCGATGACCGTTGCACCCTTGGGGATCTTGATGTCCTGCCCCACGTCGAGGATCTTGTCGCCCTGCACCAACACCGTGCCACGGCGGATCACTTCGCGGGTCACCGTATGGACGTCCCCGCCCACAATGGCAGTGATCGGTTTGGCTTCCTTCTTGTCAGATGTTGTCTGTTTCTCGCTGCCAGCCTTCTTCTTCAGGGTCGGCCTCGCGCGACCACGTTCGGGGCGGCGCTCCGGCGGTTGTGATAAGGCCTGCGGCGCGATCACGAAGTGAGTCGCAATTGCCATGACAAGACCGGCGAGTGGAATCGTAATGTGCGTATGGTTAATCTTCATAAACTGTCCTGCCTTCCACAAACACTCGTTCAAGGCGGCTGGCGGGGGCCAACGGATCCCCGTCGAAGACGAGCAGATTTGCCAATTTCTTGGGCTCGATCGACCCATGGGTCTCTTGAACTCCGAGCAACTTTGCTGGGACCGAGGTGAGCGCCGCGAACGCGACATCGCGAGGCAGGCCGGCTTTCGTCAAAAATGCAATCGGGACCAACGGCGCATCTTGGGAACTGCTGAGCGACGATTGGCTGATGGACAGCGAGATAGCAAATTCGACTTTGGCCTCGTGCAGCAAACGAGGCACGCAGATGCGGTCTCGCGAGTTAGGTGCGGTGTCAATTGTCGGCGACAGGATCAACGACACACGACGCCCTTTCAGTTGGTCCAACGTCTCATATACATTTGGCCCGTTGGCAATCAGCACGAGTTTTACTTGCTCGTGCGCTTTCAATAACTTTAACACATGCAAGATCGTCGCGGAATTGCTTGCGTTGACAAACAACGGTCGCCGGCCGGCTGCGATCTCTTTCCAAAGACTCTGCTCGACTGCCGAGAGGCGGCTGGACGTCCGACTGGTCGAACGGCTTGCGGTCGAGCTGCTTGATGAGGACGAGCTACTCGCAGCGGCCGATGCCAACCCGCTACGAAGTAGGCCCAGGCTGGTGGCACTGTTGCTGACCGACGCATATACCAGCCCTTCGCCGTTGGAGACGAGTTCCTCTGGATCGTCGATCCTCATGCGAGCCAGCGCGGACTGGCCATAGCCGCTGGCAACCAGGTTGGCGGTCGTGATTCCCGAACGCACAAGCGGTCGAAATTTCGCGCCGAACGGATAAAAGCTGTCGACGATGCGGAGGAACTTCACGGAAGTTGTACTGCCGGTCGATCGGATCGTGAATGTGCGGCCGTTAATTGTAACGGTTCGTGGCGCTGGCGCTCCACCTGCCCCCACACTAACAACGTGGTAGGGATCGACGATACCGGGCAAGATTGTCTTCCCACGCACATCAATGACTCGAGCGTTGTCGGGGATTTCGACTTCCTTGCCCACGGCATCGATCTTGTTGCCCTTCAGCAAGACCACACCGCTGTCGATTCGTCCGAGTTTGCTGCCCGATTCGATTGTGCCTCCTCGCAGCGCAATAACGGCTTCCCCCGCGGCAACGACCCCGCAGGCAAAGACCGATGCGGCAAGCGTGACAACAATACCAAGTAAGTAATGTGCGATGCGATAACTCACGTGCGTCTCATCCTGCGACTGACTTGAAAGTCGGTGACTGTCATCATAAACGGCGTGTGTGTTGCTTGTCTCTAGCGGACGTTGCCGCCGTTGGTCAAAACCTTCTGCGGTCCGTGGCGACGTCGTAGGCGACTTTACCATCAATCAAAACGACCGCGACGTAATTGCGTGGATCCAAAATCGACCCGGTTGTAATGAGGATGTCGGCATCCTTGCCCTTCTCTAGAGAACCAACGCGATGATCGATCATGAGTGCTTTAGCCGGTTCGATTGTCAGACCGTGAATCGCTCTTTCCTCAGTCCATCCGTAACGAACGGCCATGGCCGCCTGGAAGAACAGCTCCTCTTGTGGAATCACGGGGGCGTCTGTGTTAATGCCCAGATTCACGACACCGCGTCGATAGAATTCCGCCACGATGCCGGTGATTTGTCCATTTTCCGGTTCGAGCCGAAATCCACGGGGGCCGGCCATGACGGGGATGTTACGTTTGATGATCTCTGCCGATAGTTTGTAACTATCAAACGTGCCATGGTCGATTACCACCTTGAGCTTCATTTCGTCATGCAGAATCCGCAACGTGGACTGAATGACTTGATAGGCCTGTGTGTGAACCACGACAGGAATCTCGCGGCGAAAGAGTGGTTTGAAATACTCCAGTCGCAGATTCAGACGAGGCTCCTGAGTGCGCCGGCCGGCTTCAAAGTCGTCCCATTGGCGCACATACAGCATTCCTTCGCGCAACTGTTCGCGGATTACGTGATTCATCCCCATCCGTCCCGAACCAACTTCGCCGTTGCGGCGTTCTGGGTTGCCTGATTGCGCGATTTTCAGCACGCCGGGAGCTCGGATCAATACATCCTTTAATTTGCCAGGCCCGGTCTTCATCAGCGCCCCCCAGCCGCCCATGTTCGTGCCGCTGCCTGGAATGTAGCAGACCGTCGTCACACCCCCGGCGACTGCCACTTTCAGACGGTCGTTGTTGGGGACGATCTGGTCCCAAACCCGTAGTTCCGGATTGGTTTGATAGACCATTTCATTGATGTCGCCGAGAGATCCACCAACGTGGCTGTGGGCGTCGACTAGCCCGGGCATGGCGAACTTGTCGCTGTGATCGAGCACTGTGTAATCGTCCGGGATCTCAATCTCGCTCGACGGGCCAATTGCTGTGATCCGGCCATCGGCAACCAGGATCACGCCGCCCACGATCGGATTTCCCGCGCAGGTAATGACTTTGCCGGCGCGAATCGCAATCCGCGATTCTTTCGCAGGCGCTTCACCTGGCGTGGACTCTGCCGCCGCAGCCAGCTGCACACAGAGTACCGCCAGGGGCAAGCTCAAGAGCCGTTTCAAAGCACCGTCTCGATTGATCACCGATCTTGCTCCTTTTCGTAGACCCACTGACCGTCAATCATCACGGCCAGGACACGGCTAGACAACTCAAACGGTGGACCGCTCAGCACAACCAGATCCGCGTCCTTTCCAACGGCGATCGAACCGAGCTGTTGCTCGAGCGACAGCAACCGTGCCGCGCCGAAAGAGAGGCCGGTCAAGGCGTCATTTGCAGCCAGCCCCTTCCGCACGGAATAGGTAACGGCCAAGGGAAGCGATTTGACGCCCGTGGTAGCCTGAGACCGAAAGGCGAATGGAATCTGGCGGTTTGACAACAGCTGTGGCAGATTCACCAATTCTCGATCCACAGTTCTGACCAGCGTTGGTCCGACGGCGACGCCCACCTCTTTCTCGGCCAACAAATCGGCCACGCGCATCGCGTCGTCGGCACCTGTAAAAATGACTCGCAACTTAAACTCGTCGCGCAACAGCTTGATTGCCTCGCGTAATTCGTTGGCTTGGTTCGCTTCCACCAGGGCGGGGATCTCGCCCGCAAACAGCGCTCGATACGGTTCCAGACTCGCCGACGACTTGGGCTTCGTCGGCTCCTTCGGTTTGACTGGTTCCTTCAGTTCGCTGGCCGCCGGTGTGGCTTTCTTTTCCTCCGCTTTCTTGTCCTCGGTCTTTTCGTCTTTGGCTTTTTCGTCTTCGCTGCCCGTGGCCGTACTCGCCTTTTTGGTGTCGTCTGTTTTTTCGCCGTCCTTGCTTGTTGTCTTCTTTTCCTTTTCCGCTTTTTCTTTCTTGGCCGCCTCGGCTGCAGCTTTGGCTTCCGCGGCTTTCTTGGCGGCATTGTATTTCGCCAAGGCGGCCTCGTACTCCTTCATCTGTTTCTGGTACGCCTTGTACTGTTCTTCGTAGCGAGTCCAAGAATCGACGTACGCTTTGGCCTGCGTAAGCGACCGTTTTAGCGCGGGTATGATACTCGTCAAGTTGCCTTCAATCTTGAACCGCAGGGCAGCGGGGTCTTTGAGCACACGCAGTGTCTCGCCCAATTTGAACGCCACCAGGGGCGTCGGCGACGAGCTTGTTGAACCGAATAGCACGGTGGTGACGCCACCTTGTCGCGCCACGGCGACGGCCGGATCGCCGGAGTAGAGTTGCTCTCCCAGTTTGGTTTGCAGCGAAATCGTGCCGGATAGCGGGCCTCCAATGCCAAGACCCGTATGTAGATCGATGAAGCCGGGCACGATCACGCCGTCAGCAAAGTGTCGCACTTCGGCGTCCAACGGTGCCGACACATCGCTGCCCACACCGCGGATTAGCTTGCCATGTACCAACACCGATCCGCCGTCAATGACACGGCCGGTTCCATCGTAGACCGCCGCCCCGCGAACTAACGTTGCTTTCTCGGAAGTGGTGCGATCAAACCGGCGCCGGCCGCCGATGTACGTTGCCAGAACTTGGGTGCGCGTATGAAACGGCTGGCCGCTCAAGATCACAAAATCAGCGTCTTTTCCTTCTTCCAGGGTGCCAACCCGATCCTCGACACCCAGCATTTCGGCGGGCCATTGCGTCAACATTCGCAGCACTTCGCGCTGTGATAACCCACCCTGTTGAAAGAGCCCTGCCAGAAACAAGATCTCTTTCAGGTCGCTATCGGACGCGGCGCGAAGCCCGACTTTCATCCCGGCATCGACAAGCTTGCGAGCGTTTTCCCAGGGCAACGGCGCTGCTGGCTGTTGCTTGTCCGGAACAGGTGGGCTGCCGATACGACCCGGCCGAATCGTCGTGTTTAGAATGACACCCCGCACCGTCGGGGATAGAGCTGCCAGGCGACTACCGAATGAGTTCAGGTCGACCGGATCGACTAACAGGATTCTTAGACCAAACTCTTTAGCCAAGGCGATAGCGGCACGAACCTCGGCGCCCTGCGACGCCGTGATGCGGACAGTGCCTTCGTTTTCTCGATAGTCAGCAATCGTTCCCAACAGCAAATCCGCGGCAACATCCTCAGTTGCTCCAGGCACGTGTTGCTCCGCCGCACGGAACATTGCTCGCAGACCGGAAACGGCTGATGCCAGACTACGGCCAAGCTGAGGGCGGGTAGGATCAAGTGGGCGATCGACTGAAACGGCACCGACGGGCGGCCGGAAAATCGTCGGCGGATTGCGTGAACTAGAACTTAGCAGCACGCGCAAGCTTTCAGTTCTAGCCAATGTCCGCTGGTCAATCGAATTTCCCATCAGCTTGACAACCGCGCCTTGTCCGGGAACCAGCCGATTGCTGCCCGGCGAGATCTGCACCGTGGTCACACCACCGGCCAACAGATTGTCGAAGTCGGCAAAGAAATCGAATCCATCAATTGCCAACTGCGCGGGGGCAATCGTTTCGTTCCCATCTCGACTGCCTGTGGCAAGTCCCGTTTCTGCGATCACCAATCCGGGAATGATTACCGCTTCACCAAGATCGTGGATCAGGGCATCGGTGGGAATCTGAATGTCCGCCCGACGTCCAACTTTGATCACCTTGCCGTCACTGACCAACAATACGCCGCGAGACACGATCAGATCACCGCCGGTCCAGATCCTCCTGGCCGTGTACGCTTCCACCGGAGCGGCTTCAACGCGTGGCACCGTGCTCCACCAAATCAGCATCGCGAGACAGCAAAGTCCAGCCCGCGACCATGGATAAACTTGATTACGATTCATGCTTGTCTTCTGGTTCTCGATTCGTTGCCGTCACTTATTTGCTGAAAGGCGTAAAGGGGCCGGGAGTCTTTTTCGGTCGAAGTCCTATCACAAGCTTGCGGGCTGTAATCCGAAAAAGACTCCCGACCCCCTTTACGCGTCATTCTGTCTTTGGGGCAAGCAACCCGCGTAGTTTTGTGTCTTTCTCGCGTTCGTAAACAATCTTTCCTCCCACGATGGTTGTTTCAACCCAGGTCTTCAGTTTTAGTGGATCGCCGCTGAGAATTACCAGATCGGCATCTTTGCCAGGTTCGATCGAGCCCACAAACTCGTCCACACCTAGAATCTCAGCAGGCCGAAGGGTGATCGCTTTCAGGGCTTCGTCAACGGACACGCCGTATTTTACGGCCGTCGCCGCCTGGTACCACAAATAGCGGCTACCCAGCGTCGGGCGGCTGGACTCGCTGACCAGGAACGTGACTGGGACCTTCTTGTCGTGGTAGATCTTCGGCAGAACAATCTTCTCATCGTCGCCGGTGCGCGGGTCGGTCTTCCAAAACACTAACGTATCGCTCAATATGACCGGCAGTTTGCTGGCTGCAATCTGGTCCGCTGCTCGGTAACATTCCTGTCCCAGTACGAGCATCGTTTTGAGTTTGTACTGTTTCGTCAGGCTGAGCGCTTGCACCACATCCATGGCGTTGGCGCAATAGACGAAGGCCGACATCTCGCCTCGCAGCAACGCCTTCATCGCCGACAACTGTTGGTCAGCGCTGGTTGTGGTCGGCGTCGTGGATGATGCCGTAGCTGACGTAGCGTCCGCCGGCTTACTTGTGTCTTTTGAAGCTGCATCGTCGGCTTTGTCTTTCGGCGCATCGTCGACCGCTTTGATGGCCCGCTGCGCTTTTTCAAATTCCTTGCGGAGGCTTGCCAGATGGCTCATCCGGCTGGCCCCCGAGCTGGGGCTGAGCGAGATCTTGATGCCGGCATGCCGTTTGAGGATCATGTCGTCGACATAGCGACCAGCAGTCTTTATCACGGCGGCCTGGCCTCCGATCATCGTGCTATTGCCGGGTACGACGGCCACGGTCGTTACACCATTTCGCCGAGATTCCTCGAAGTATGTGCGGCTGGGATCGATCGAGTCGATCACGGACAAGAACGGTACGTTCTGATTACGTTCGTTTGCTTGAGACATGCCACTGGGATTGTGCACGTCGACAAAACCAGGCAATACGGTTTTTCCCGCAGCATCAATCACCTTGGCCTCGATTGGGATCGCCAAGTCCTTACCAACTTCGACGATCTTCCCGTCACGGATCAGAATAACACCATCTTCGATCACGTCGCCCACAATTGGGATCACACGGCCGGCCTTGATCGCCAGCTGTTGTGCGGAGGAGAAGGGTGTGGTCAACAGGACCAACATGATCGTCTGGGAAGCTAGTCGCAAATTCATCATCGCTCGAGGCCTATTCTTCTTTATCTTCTTCATCGATGAGCGTACCGTCGACGATGACGGCTTGAACGTCTGTGGTGAATTCAAAGGGATCGCCGCTAAGCACAACCAGATTAGCATCCCGGCCGACAGCCAGCGATCCAACGCGATCTTCGATACCGAGCAGCTTGGCGGGTTCGATCGTGATCGCACGTAGCGCAGAATCTTCCGGCAAACCGAAGCGGACGGCAAAGCGCGCTTGCTCGAGCAAGTCTGGACCGGACATTGCAATGACAACACCTGCCTGGTGCAGTACACCGGCGCGATTCCATGCAGGTTCGGTTCCTTCGGCACCAGCAGACAACGTCGTCCGGAGTGGGCCCAGAATGACCGGCAGTTTTTTCTCAGCCAACAACGAGGCCAGTTGATACGATTCCTCGCCGCCGACAATCACGGGAGAAAAATCAAACTCCTCGGCCACGCGCAGTACGGTCTCAATGTCGAAATGCGTGCGACTCACACAATAAATGCGGCGTTTTCCACTCAAGGCTTCCGCCAGCACACCAGCCGAATCCGCTTTGCCCTCTACACCCTGCAGCGTACTGCGAAGCATCCACACGACGCCCATGCGGTTGGTGGGTTGCCTGACGTAGATGGAATCCGGCCGGGAACGTGCGCGGTTGCGGCTGCGTGGATCGGAGGCCAGCGTGATCACCAGGCCGGTATCATGTTTGACGACACGCTGATCCACATCGTCACCGGCCGTCTTTACCGCCAACGAGATTCCCGCGACGACATTGTCCGTGCCGGGTGAAATGCCGACCGTCGTGACGCCCGCGTCCAGCGTTTCACGGAACCCGCGCGATTCCCAGTCGATGGCCGATTGCACATCAAAATCGGGTGTGATTTCCCGTGTCAATTCTGAGCTGCCGCCCGTGATTCCGAGCTGGCTGTAGGCATTCACGAAGCCGGGCACGACTACGGCCTCACCCAGATCGACAACCTTGACATCGCCGGCCACATCGATGGTTTGCGCGATCTGTTTGATCTTGCCATCGTGGACTAGGATGGCCGCCGGCTCAATTGGAGGCCCGTCAAGCGTGATCGCCTTGGTGGCCTTCAGCAGCACGTCGTTTGCCGGCGCGACGCTGCCGCTGCAGAACAACGTGATCAAAAATGTGATGACGATACGTTTCATGTGCCATGCTTTCGCGGATGCAACATATTAGGGGCCTTCGCTGTTGACCTGTCCCAAGGAAGCAGCTTCCGGCTGGTTGGATTCCGAATCGCCTGGTGCTGTCGTCGCAAAAGCAATCTTGCCATCCACAACAACATTGGTTGGGCGGCAACGAAGGTCTAGCGGCGAACCGTTCCAAACGACAAAATCGCCGGGCGCGCCCACGACCAGCGCGCAGCTGTTAATTGGCATCCCAAGCAGCTTCGCGCCACCGGCCGTCAGGCCGCTCAGCGCAGCCTCGCGCGACATACCGGCGCTGACCGCTAACGCAGCCGTCATCCGACCGTCTTCGTCTGCCGTCGATCCGAAGGCGATGTGCACACCGGCGGTAGACGCTTTGGCCAAACCATCGACGTAGCGGTCGTAGTCACCGGTGCGAACTGGTCTGGCGACAACGCCGATATCGAGCCGTTTCAGATCGTCGATAAACGGCGAAACGTCATCGGGACTTACCAGCACGCCACGAATCTCGAATCGCTCGACCAGTCGAATCGCCGCTCGAATCTCGGCGGACGAATTAGCTTCGAACAGTGCGGTGGTCCGTTTGCGCAGAACGGATTTGATACGTTGCTTTCTTTCATCCAGTAACGCCTGCTCAATGGCGACAGGTGCGAATAACCTGGACCGTACCCCTTTCGCCTGCAGTACCTCACGCATCAACTCGACCTGCCCCGCCAGGCTGCCGGGATAGCGTGCCGCGTCTCGCGCCTTGGCGGAAAGAACGAATTTCATGGCAACCACATTGCCGCGGACTGGATTGGCTGCACCAATTCGCACTTGGCATACAGCACCCGCCACGACGTTGGTGGAACCGGGTGAAAATGCGACGCGGAGAAAGCCGGCTTCAAGCAGCTTTGTGACGCGCGGGTCGCTTGGATCGTAGGCGTCAGCAGCTTGAATATTGGATGCGTCCGCCTCGCTTCGATCGTCAATGGATGCAGTGGCACTAAGGCTTCCATGGGCAACGAGCAACCCCGACGTCACCGGTGCCGCGCCAAGGTCGTAGACGGGAATGCTGATTGGGAGTTTCTTATCCGGGGCGAGCGCTACGATCTTTCCGTTGCGCATCAGAAATCGTCCTGGCTGCCACGTGCCTTTGCGCAGGAGCCGAGTGGATTTAATCACGTAAGATTCTGGCAACAATGTAGGGAGATGCTCTTCTGCCATTGCAACGATCGGTGTTGGTGTGGCCGTGCCGGCCTCGTAGACGACCTTGCCCTCGGAGATCGTCAGCCTGACAGGGGTGGCAGGGTCCAGAGGGTCGCCGGCAAACACGACGACGTCGGCACGCTTGCCTTTGGCAAGCGTGCCCAGCCGATCGTCTACTCCTAGAATCGCTGCGGCGTCGCTGGTGATCGCTTGCAAGACGCGCTGCGGCTGGACGCCCAGCGCCACCGCCGCCGCTGCCTGTACACGCAGCAGACGCGATGTTCGTGGCTGTTCGCCAAACGTGGAGAGCGCCCAACGCAGACCGTCAGAAGTGAGCGAAGTTAGCCAGTCGTCGCCTCGGCCTTTGCGATAGCTGGGCGAGCTTTCCAATTGCACGATCGGGCCAAGTACCAGATTCGTGCGCCGATCGATCAACTGCTGGAGCTGCGCACGCGGGTAGCTCGCCCCTTCCAGGACGATTCGCATACTGAATTCGTCGGCCAACTTTAAGACGTGCGCGATGTCGTCTTCGCGGTGGGCTTCAATGCGAAGCGGGACTTCGCGCGACAACACTCTTAGGAGAAAATCTTTGGCGGGATCCGGCGTCGGTTTGGTCGGTGGCTTTACCGTGGACGACGTGGTCTTAGATTTGGCGGCCGCAGTGTCGGCGGCAGGCTTCTTCTCTTTATTGTCGTTCTTCTCCTTGTCAGAGGTCGCAGAGGATTCATCCTTCTTTTTTTTCTTGTCGGCGCTGTCCGCTTTCTTTTTCTTCGCGTCATCGGCTGCGGCCTTCTTTTGCTTGGCCTGGTATTCAGCGTACTTTGTTTTCTGCTCACCATATTTTTTGGCGGCATCAAAGGCCTTCTTTATCCGATCGTATTGCGTAAAGCGATGGCGTGATGTCGTCGAAGTGCCCGTTGTTCCCAAAGTTGCCTGCCCACCCGCGACAGACCGGATGACCAAAGTGTCAACCGAATCACTTGGTGCCACCGCCAGGACCGCGCCGCTACCGCCAAGATTACCCGACGGCTGAACATAAACGGCCGTCACACCCTGCCTGGCAACCTCACGCCAGTCTTCCGAGAGAGGATCGACCCCGTCGAGCGCATTGAGCCGACCATCGCTGGCGGCCTCGCGAGCTGCGGCCGGCGTTAGCCACAGCGTGCTGCGCACATCGATCAAGCCGGGCGTCACGGTGAGGCCGTTCACGTCAATCCGCCGAGCGTTCGCTGGAATCTCGATTCCGGCCCCCACGGCGAGGATCTTACCATCGTGGATCACGATGTCACCGGTCAGGTTGCCTTGATCAGTTTGCGTTAGCAAGCGACCCCCAATCAGAGCAATTGGTGCATCTGGCTCGGTGGCCCAAACTGGTTTCGGCCCGTTTACAACGGTTGTGGCAAACAGGAGGAAGATCAACAAACGCTGTATCGGCATCGAGAAAACTCACTGACTACGGTCCACCGACTGCACGCATTGCACAGAATACACGTGCAACGCTACCACGCAGCAAGCCGCAAATCCAGACAATACAAGAAATGCTTGGTGCAAAGCTGGAAAGTTGCAACGCGTTTTCCGTGACGCTTCGTGCATCTTGTGACGATTACTCATCCAATCCTTCGGGTGGCAAGGTCTTGTTCAATTTCAGTTAGAGCCTGCCTTACTGCCATAAGTCTGCCAGCTGGTGGTCGATCCGCCCATCCAGGAGAAAACATCCTTCGAGTGGCCGTCAAATGCTTTCTTCCGCTGCGGAAGTTCACTAGAATGCTCAACCTGTGTTTCAAGATGGATCTCCATTCGCCAGTTCCCGGTGACAATCCCTTGGAGTTTTAAATCTATGAGTGGCGGTACGCATTCCGACAATTCGTCAAACATACTGATTCGACTCTCGGTGATGATGTTCCTGCAGTTCTTTACGTGGGGAGCATGGTTTGCGACGCTTGCCCTGGCGCTTGGCAGTAATGGGCTTGGCGACTATATCGGGGCTGCATTTGAATCTGCGCCGATTGCTGCAATTTTTGCACCACTTTTTCTGGGTCTGGTCGCAGATCGTTTTTTCCCCTCACAAATCGTGATGGGGGCGCTCATGCTTTTAGGCGGAGTCATCATGTGTTTTGTTCCGTACTTTGCGGCGCAAGGCGAAGACGGCGGCAAGATCATGGTTTGGCTGATGATCGCCCACATGTGCTGTTACATGCCGACACTTGGCCTGAGTAATACGATCACCTTTACCAATCTTCCGCAGGATTTGTATCCCAAGACGCGTGTTTGGGGAACGATCGGTTGGATTGCCGCAGGATTGGGAGTCGGCTTCGCAGGTTGGTCGGATTCGCTGAGCATCTTCTGGTTAGGAGCTATCTGCTCGCTCCTCTTAGGTGCTTATTGTTTCACTTTGCCGAACACGCCACCACCCGCAAAGGGCGAACCGCTCAATATCAGATCTCTCTTGATGCTGGACGCGATGAAGTTAATGAAGAATCCCGGATTCGCAGTCTTCGCAATCTGCTCGGCACTGATTTGCATCCCACTTGGTTATTACTATGGTCAGACATCCAATTTTCTCGGCGCGGCAGGATTCAAAGAAGCTGGATCGATGATGACCATCGGTCAGATGAGTGAAATCTTTTTCATGCTGCTGATTCCATTCTTCTTCCGCAAGCTCGGCGTGAAGATGATGTTGTTGATTGGGATGGGTTGCTGGGTTCTGCGTTATGCACTCTTTGCGATGGGAGCACCGGACCAGGTTTCCTGGATGCTGTTCGTGGGCGTCGCCTTACACGGAATCTGCTACGACTTTTTCTTTGTCACCGGATTCATGTACACCGACAACAAGGCACCGAAAGAAATCCGCGGTCAGGCTCAAGGCTTACTCGTCTTCCTGACTCAGGGTCTAGGGATGTTCTTTGGATTTCGATTCGCATTTGGCGGTACGATTCCATTTACCGAGATCGCATTACCTAACACGATCAACGTCGGCGAGTCTACCTACGGTGTGGCTCCGTCAGGAACACTGGTAGCAGAAGTTAAAACTGCGACGGAAGGTCAAAGTCGAACTACGCTTGAATCTCTGCTGGCAATGTTCGACAAAGGCTACCCCGAATCCGAGTCAATAACGGTAGAATTGATCAATCAAACGGGAATCGAGTGGCAACTGTACTGGGTTTTCCCCGCCATTCTGGCTGGCGTCGTTTTCGTGGTGTTTGGACTGGCTTTCTGGGACAAAATGACTCCCGATGCTGACGAAGAAAAAGCTGAGAAAGTCTGATACCAACGAGCGGTGACTGGTGCAGAAAAGGGGATAAGTCCAATAAGGCGTTAATCGGACTTATCCCCTATTCTGCAACCGGTTTCTTTACTTACTTACGCCAGCAGACGCTCGACGCTGTCGAGCAGGCGGTCCATTCCGAACGGCTTGCGGATGTAGTCGTCCACCCCCAGCATTTCGGCGTACGCTTTATGCCGGCTGCCTTCGTTGGCTGTGATCATGATCACCCGGACGGGGACGGGGTGCGTGCGACGCAGTTTTTCCAGAACGAGAAAGCCGCTCCGCTTGGGCATCATCATGTCCAAGATCACCAGATCGGGATCGTCGCGTTCGGCCATGGCGAGTCCTTGATTGCCGTCGCGGGCAATCAATGTCTCGAATCCTTTCGCATTCAATGCGTAACGTAGGGCATCGATGATCTCCGGATCATCGTCGACCAACAAAACTCGTTTCTTGGCGCTGTCCTTAGCGCCATCGGCTTTCGCCGTTTCTTCCGCGTTTTCGGCTTTCGCCTTCTTTGCCATCGAGATAACACCTTCGTCGCATAATCACTGGTTTCAAACGGATCGTGCCACGCGCATGAACCGAGACATGGCATCCTACTCGGAAGGACACGATCAATTCAAGTAACCGAACTGGGGAACTCGAGCCAAAAGGATGCCGCGCGGCACTTGGCGAGTCTCTACCTACCAGACGTGCGATTCCTTGTATTCGGCGGCAATGGCCCATTCCAGCGGCAGATCGGGAGCTGCCCCGTCTGCAGTCGGCTCTTGGCCGGACAGGGTGGCTGAGGCCGTTGCGAAGGTTGCCTTGGCCAGTTCGGTTGCTGCCGGTTCGGTGGCCGTAGGCCCTGGGGCTGGCGATGTCGCGGCCGGCGCCCCTGTGACGGATGATTCGGTGGCCTTCGGGCACGCGATTAGGGGTTGCGAAAACGGGCCCTCCGTCGAGACCGCGTCGCCGAAGCTAATCCCCAGGGCTCGCGCTGCCTGGACTACTGAACTGTCGTGTTCAACGCGCGACAGCTGATTGACTGCTTCGATGATCGGGACGCTTTCCACGGCCGGCGGATTGTAGCAGACCATCTCGCCAAAGCGACCTTCGATGATCAGCCGGACGGCGTGGGCTCCGAACTGGGTTGCGAGCACACGATCGAAGGTCGTCGGCGGTCCACCACGCTGCAAGTGCCCCAACACCACCACTCGACTCTCGCGTCCCAACCGCTGTTCGATTTCATATGCCACGACATTACCGATGCCACCGAGACGAGTTTGCCGAGCCTCTTGCCGGCGTTCCTGTGTTACCGTATCACCTTCGGGCAATTCGGCCCCTTCCGCCACGACGACCAGTGTGAATCGCTTGCCGATTTTCTCGCGCGCAAGGATCTTCGCGCAGACGCCTTCGTAGGTCCAGGCAATCTCGGGAATCAAGATGACGTCGCCTCCACCGGCGATCCCCGCGTACAGGGCGATCCAACCAGCATGCCGACCCATGACTTCCAACACCATGATCCGTTCGTGGCTTGCCGCAGTCGTATGGAGGCGATCGAGTGCGTCGGTGGCGCACGCAACGGCACTATCAAACCCAAAGGTGAACGCAGTTGCGGAGAGGTCGTTGTCAATCGTCTTGGGAACGCCAACGACTGGGATTCCGTATTCGTGAAACTGCTCCGCGACCGCTAGCGAACCGTCGCCGCCCACGCAGATCAGCCCTTCCAGACCTAGCTGGTCGCAGGTTGCCTTCACTCCGGCTAACAGTTTGGGGTCCAGGTCCAAGCGGTTGTCGATGCCGATGCGGGCTGCGAACCGGCCTTTATTGGTTGAACTGAGAATCGTGCCACCTTGGGTGAGGATCCCCGATGTGTTCTGACTGTTGAGCGGAACATAGGTGACGGGATCAACCAGGCCTTCATAGCCTTTAATGAAACCGACCGTTTCAATGCCGTGACGTTCGGCCGTCTTGACGGCACCACGGATGACCGCGTTTAGCCCAGGGCAATCGCCTCCCGAGGTCAAGATGCCCAGACGTTTCGTGTCGCGTGCCATGCTGTCCATACCTTGTTTGATGATGTTAGCTGTTCTTAAGGAGCAGTTCCGAAATATCACCCTCGAATGCACGGCAAGTCTCGCCCCCCAACCTCGAAACTGTAGGTTGCTGCGTAGGCTCGGCAAACTTTGCCGTTTACGCGAGCCTTGCAACCCGGGGTGGCGAGCCCACATCACCCCAATAATTGGTCAATCGGGGAAATTCCGCAGCATCCATACAAACCGCTCATCACCTGCAGCAGGATTCACCGACATTCTTTATGGACACATTCCGACCGCACCCGATTGGCGGTGTTTGTTTGCACAGCCGTGGGGCGGACGTTGCCGCCGAGCATCGGTCCGCCCCGTTGGTGGCCACACACAACTCCGCCGAAGCCACACCTACGCGATCCCGTTCACTTCCTACCTTTCGCAAGAAAACTCCCATCGGTTGGGACGTTTCAGGTCGAGGACTCAGATCAGATGATTCGAGCGGCACTGAAGAACCCGCATTTGATCGTCGTCTTGGCGCTAGCCCTTGTCGTGGTAGGTGTGACGTCATATCAGAAAATCCCATCCGACCTGTTGCCCATTTTCAAGACACCAGCCGTTCAGATCGTCACGTTCTACCCGGGTATGCCGCCTGAAGTGATGGAACGCGACATCATGAGCCGACTGGAACGTTGGACCGGCCAGTCGGTTGGCATCGAGCACCAGGAAGCCAAGGCGATGCCTGGAGTCTGCGTAGTGAAGGATTTTTTTCGGGAAGACATTTCCAGCGACACGGCGATGTCGCAAGTGACCAGCTATGCGGTCAGTGACATGTTCTATCCCGGCGCGTTCATCAAGCCCGCCGATGGCAACAGTGCGGCACTGCCGTTGGTGACGATTTCAAGGATCAACACCGTTCGGTTACTCGTTGACCTGCCAATGAAAGAAGTGCGTTGGTTGAACGAAGGCGACGCCGTAGTGTTCGACCGCATCAACGTGCTGCCGGGTACAAAGATTGAAGGCACGGTGACGAGATTCTCTGCGGCGCTGAACAGCATGTCTCGGATGTTGCGCGTCGAAATTGACTTGCCTAACGACGATCGGAAATTGCTTCCCGGCTACTTTGGCTACGTGACGATCCAGTTGGCCGAGTTCAAAGAAACACCGGTGATACCCACGTCGGCGCTGACGATCATCGATGATCGTTCCTACGTGTTTGTTGTCGAGGGAACGACGTGCCATCGTCGCGAAGTCACGACAAACTACCGAGACGGCGCGATCGTTGGGATCGAATCGGGGATCATGGCGGGTGACCAGGTCGTACGTTCTGGTGTTGGCCAGTTGACCGACGGTCAGGAAGTGTCGCCCGTCCCAGCGAAGAACGAATAGTCGGAATCGAACCCCCCAAGGGAAGTCATGGCAGTGACGATCAGCAAGGAACCAGCATTTCGCCGGCAAGCGATCGCTCGCCGTAGCTGCCGCACAGGTTGGCTAATGGCCCTGCTGCTGAGCGGCGTGATCGGGTGCGCCGGACTGAAACCGAATCCTGAGACGCAGCTGGCAACGGCTGTTGCGAAGAGGACCATCACGACGCCCCAACCACCTGGGAGCCATCGGTCCGAAAGCGACGCACCAATTCGGCGACTACCAGAATCGACGGTCAGCGAAATCATCACCAGCACGTCACTCTCTTCTTTTCCGCTGGCTGGTCAGCCGGTACGCCAGGCGACCTTTCAAGAGCCTAGCGCTCCAGGACGACAGTCCGACTTTAGCACCCTCTCCCT
>NYXM01000027.1 GCA_002685655.1 Planctomycetaceae bacterium | reverse complement strand
CACTCCATTTACCCAGGGTGGCGCGGCTGCGCCGCTGACCCTGGGCTACGATGTGTAACGCCTTCGGCGTTGGATCTTACGAGCACGCTAAACTCGTACTTGGGAGAGGGTGCTAGAATCGGACAGTTGTCTTGGCTGGACAGTGCCCCGCTGCCGCGTCAGACGTATCCGGCGATGGCTAGACGGTTACCATGCCAGATCGATCTCGCGTAATCGTTCATGGATCCCCTGAAGATCCCAAACGCGGATACCCGACTCGCCCCGAATCCGTCCGAACAGCCGGCTTCCGTCGCCCGAAAAGCGGACGGATTCCACAGAACCCGACGCCCGCAATGTGAGAATAGGATGAAAATGCTCGTCATCCCTCCGCCAAAGCCGGAGACTACCGTCACGAGACCCTGTTGCGAGGAGCTGATCGTCATGCGCGAACTGAACGGACGTGACTTCATCGCGATGAGCGACCCATTCAGCGATACGTTGTCCGCCTGGGATTGACGCGACGTGAATGCGTCCATCGAATGTACCGCAAGCTGTAATCGATTCGTCGTGACTGAGCGAGACACTGCTGACTTCATCCCTGATGCTGATTGAAAGACGCGGCTTGCTGTCGGTGCGATGAAACAGATAAACGGAGCGGCTCTTTGTCCCGGCCACTATCCAGTCAAGTCCCGCATCGATGCTTGTTATCGTGCCTACACCGATTGCATTCCCGATAATCTTGTTATCCCAGTGAAGTTGCTTTACGAAGTCGGGGAGCGACCACGAGTTGATAAGTAACTCATCGCTAATGGTCCATACCGTGTTTCCGTCACGCGACAGTGCTATCGGCGATGGTCTCCTAATCCTGGCACTCGACATGAGCGACGCAGTGTCCGCGGAACTGCTGGTCCGCTCGGAATTCAGGTCCCATAGCTGGATCGCCTTGGACGGATGTTGGCTAAGCAACAAACGGGTCCCGTCCTCCTGAACCGCGACGCGCGCAGTTCGCTCGGAGGTCGTGTTGACTTCCCAACGGTCGAGCTCAACACCGCGATCAGCCTCCCAGATCGAGACGTGTGTACCTTCAGTCAGATCTGCCGCGCAAACGAGCAACATTTGATTGTGCGCAACGTCGAAGTCGCACAGAGTGCCGGCCTGCAGTGCCGTCGATGTCAACAAGGATGGTCCATTTATGTCGTACAGCATCGCCTGATTGTTGTATGTCGTTGCCAACACACGTCCATCGGGGCTGACAACTGGGTAGACGTTTTCCGCTCCTAGAGGAACACTCAGCAGAAGGCTGCCGCTCGCGATATCCCAGAGTTTAATTCGGCCGTCCCCAGAACCGGTCACAATGGTCGAATCATTCGATGCAAAATCAACTTGTATCCTGCCATCTTCATGAAGGGCTTCAATGCGAGGATCCTTGAACGAACGAATAGTAAGCCCCGATTCAAGTTCAACAATCGTCATCTCCTCGGGATCTGCCATCGCGAGCATTCTCCCATCACGGCTGAAACATTTTGCACCTCTGTCAATGTCAAGTTCGCGTACCACTTGACTGTTGCGAGTGTCAAGAATGTACCGGTCTGCCGCAAGCCAACGCCCGTCACCACTTGCCTTTAGATTGTGAACAGTTTCGTCAAGAATAGACTGTGGTTCGGACTCGGCCGCCACCGACCACCGGTAGAGTCTGTTTTCCGTAATATAGAACGCAACGTCACCAGTTTCGTCGAAGGAGAATTTCGTGTTATCACCAACAGGCATCTTGATCGGTGTACGTGTTGGTGGTGATTGCCTGAGATCCCACCGATGCAGGTAGCCGTAGCGAGTTGTGACTGCCAAAGTATCGCCGCCGCTGAAGAATGCGATATGACGAATTCCATTCAATCGCGCTAGGTTGGGGATGGACAAGTCGTGGACCAATTCACCGCTGGAAACCTCGTAGATACGGACAGGCACTGGAAAACGACTTATGAGCGTGCCCACTGCCAGGAGGTTTCCTTGAGGATGAAATGCCACGAGATGGGTTTGCAGTGCCCCCTTCGGTATCTCGGCTTCAGCTTGCCGCAGATCGACCCCGGTCAAGCATCGCACGGCCTCGTTTCGCAATGTGTGTTGATCGACTACGTCAGCTTGGAGCGCCGCCGCCTTTTCCAATTCGGCGAGCCCCGAAAACGCCCACCCCATCTCTCGCTCCGCCGTGCGCTCGCGGACGCTGCTTAGTGCGGCGTAATACTCTTGCGTCGAGGCAACTTCCTTAGAAGATCGTAACTGCTCGGCATGAAGCTCGGTTTCCTTTTCGAGAATCCGCGCTCGTTCGCGTGCGAGTTGCAACTGAGAGCCAACCAGGGCCAACACAACCAGCGTACAGATCGTTGCCCCCGCAGTGAAAAGCAATCCGGCGATGGCTGGCTTCCGCCGGCACCACCGCCAGATCCGTTCCGCACTGCTGACTGGCCGTGCTCGGATCGGCTCACGATTCAGAGACCGACGAAGATCATCGGCAAGAGATGCCGCGGATTCGTAGCGGTGATCGGGGCTCTTCTGCAGGCATTTTAGACAGATCGTATCCAGATCGCGGCTGATCGTGTCGTTCAATTCCCGGGGACTCGGCGGTTCTTCAAACCCAACTTGCTGAAGCATCATCTGCAAGTTCCCGCGAAAAGGAGTTTCGCCAGTGAGCAACTCGAACAGAATCACGCCGAGCGAGTAAATATCGGCGCGACGGTCAGCGATATATCCATACCCTTTTGCTTGTTCCGGTGACATGTAGGCAGGGGTGCCAAGAACCTGTCCTTCCATCGTCATCGTGACTTCACCTGCGGAACGTTTGGCCAAGCCGAAGTCCATGACGTGCGGTTCGTTGGCGCCGTCTAGCATGATGTTGCTGGGCTTTAGATCACGATGAATGACGCCCGCTTCATGGGCGTGATGCAAGGCTCGTGCAATCACAATAGTGAGCTCGACAGCTCGCCGCGCCGTCGGACGCTGATCTTTCAAGTAGTCGGCCAACGTGTCGCCCGGGACGAAGTCACTGACGATATACAGACGATCGGAATCGCGGCCGACTTCGTGAATACTGACGATGTTGGGATGCGTCAATTGGGCGGCTGCCCGCGCTTCGCGCAAGAACATCTCGGCTTCCTCGGCATCCAATTGTCCCTTCCGAGGCATCTTCACAGCGACCATGCGATCCAACTCACGATCACGGGCTTTCCAGACCTCGCCAAATGCTCCTACTCCAAGTCGCTGGAGCAAATCAAAGTGAGCGATCGTGTCGTAGACACCAGAGACTGGCTGATCTTCGTTTGGTCTTACAAGACTGAATGAGTTGCCGCACGACTCGCAAGAGATCTCGAACAGCGAGCCATCGCGGACAGTCTCGACGAGCTCTTGACAGTGTGGACAACGGACTCGCAGTGTGCTGCCCCGCGAGTCCCCCAGTTCTTCCTGACGATCGTGGGCGGCAGTTTCTTCAGTTTCCGCAGTCAGCTCGCGATCAACACGCAGCAAGCCAGCCTGCAATTCGCCTTCCAAGTTGGAGAACCGCCTGAAACACTCTTCGTGACACGGCTGATCTCCCCAGCGCCGGCGCACCCGATACTCTTCGATGATCAAGACCAATGGGACCTTTTCAAGCGGCCCCAGTTCCGGGTACGAGTTGAGGTAGTCATGAATCAGCCAGGCTTTCGTCGCCACCGAGACTTCGCCGTTCGATGCATACCGACGCCAGCGAAACTCAAGATCCATCGCCACAAGTTCGACGAGCATCGTTCGCCGCATCTCAGAAACTGCGACATCTTTGATGAAGCCCGTGATGTCTGGCGAGGAGTCTGTCTCCCATGCCTGTTCGAAGCGATCGAGCACGAAGGCTAGTTGCGATGAGGACGCAATCGTGGCATCAAGGGTCGGATGTTTCCGCTTCATGCTTGCTACACTATAAAGACACTTCGATGGAATAACACACCAGCCGCATCGCTATCCGCCACCAGATTGCGTTCGAACATGCGGATCGATCCGTTCAACGAGTCCGACATCGACGGTGTATTCCAAAGTGGTGGACCAGCTGCTTCGCCTCAGAACAGAAGCATTGTAGCTGCTCGTCAATGTCCGTGTTGTGCCGTTCGCTCCAAACAATTCGGAAGCGACGCGAGACAGACCTTCTCGCCGTGCCTTTGCGGCCTTGGAGCCGACAATCGCCCGTTTCGGTTGGGCCGAGAGGCTAGATTCGGACGGTCACTGCGACCGAGATTGTGGCTGATCAAGCGACGATCCCTATGCCAACAGACGGCCGCGGACAGCAATGTGCCACACAACCGGATCAACCTTGGTTTTCAGTTACGAGGTCGAGCAACAGGATGAACAGCGAGGCCGCAAAACCGGCAAGAGTGATATTCATGGCGTCATCGTCAGTCTGGAGTGACAAGTCGATTCCCACATGATGGGGATTGTGACCAGCACGATACCGGTCTTCGAGTAAGTTGCCGACGCCCCGAGATTCGTCACGAGATTTTTCGGACTGTCACGACGCGGAGACCTTCGGTCAACCAAGTGGCTCGGTCAAGAGACTGGCCACAACCGTCAGGAGACTGGTCACGAAGAGAGACGATCCGTGCTCGAGTGCCGTGTCAATTTTTGATTTTAGGGTTGAAGAAGACTGGTCGCCTGGCGAGATAGTTTTTGATCACTCCGCAATCAAAAACGTTTGGTTCGCGGAGCGAACCACGACAATCAGGCTCAAAAACCCTATTTCTTAGTCTTGACAGAGCACCAGAAAACTTGTGTCAGGTTTTTCTTTACAAATGAGTCAAGTTCTCAGTGACGAGCACCGACCGCAGGTTGGTCGGGGAGCGGGTCGATGCAACCGCGCGATAGCTCGCGTCGGTCCGAGGCACAGCCTCGCTAGTCGTTTCGCTCGACTGAGTTCTGCCTACGGTTGCCGGGCGTCGATCATTGCCTTGCCAGATCCAATGCGGCCACCGCCGTGTGCGTCCGCTCGCAGCAGATACGTCACATTAGCTGAGGGCAGCTGGAATGAGACCGTTGCACGTCCGTTGGCATCGGTGATGACCAGCGGCTGCCACAATAACGTGGACGGTGCGCCGCTTCGACGGGCGCTCAGAAAGAAATCGTTGACGTAGACTCTGTGAGATCTGCGCCCCAATTCGGCCAACTTCTTCTCTACAGGTTGTCGTTCGAATGTCTCGAGTGAAGGCGTTTCCGCCGACGGCGCGTCCTTGGGTGTCACGCTCTCGCTGATCGTCGCGGCGGCTGCAGGCTGTGGTTCGGACGGTTTCGGTGCGGCGGTTGGTCCCACTACAAGATCTTCAGTGTCCGCTTTCGCTTTGGCCGTTGGTTCCTTGGCGAATGTCGACGTTGGGCGGGGCACGTGCAACTGCCGCAGTTCCTTCGACTCTGCTCGCACACGGTCGAAAGAGGCACTCTTGCCAACGGCCTCACCCCTCTTGGCGGCATTAGCTGGCGCAGCGCTTTCACCGGCCCCACCTCCACCAAACCCACCACCGCCAGCTGCCTCAGCGGAGAATCGCAAACCTTCGGGTCGTTGTCCAAGAGCCCCGCTGCGGGGCGCTTCAGCCTTCATTCTGAACGCTTGCCTGGGGCTAACCGCAAGAGGTTGTTGGAGAGCCTCTGATTGCTTGAAAGCTCTTTCGTATTGATTTGGCTCAGCGTCCGCAGCGGTGGAGCTGTCCGATATGGCATCCATCGTGATTGCCTCGTCGCTTGTCGATGCCGTAGCTGCCGGTTTGCTGGCCACACTGCCGGGCGCGTACGCAACCTTGTCCAGTGGATTCATCTGTGATCCCATCCAGAACACGCCGAGCACAGTCGCAATTCCCGCGGTTACAACCGACGGGATCCAAACCTGCGGTCGGCCGAGTGAGCGAGTGATTGCCAAACCGAGAACCGCGACCAATACCAGCAACCCGCCGACCATTAATACGGTTCCCCAGCGTTGCGACAACGTTTCGCGAGACCGAATCCACTGCGGTTTCGCGGTGGACATTGCTAACGGTGGAGGCACAGCCCGCTCGTATTCAATCGCGTCTCGATTGTCCAGCACGACGGGGACAAGTTGATCGAAAAGTTGGTCTGAGACGTTCTTGTCAAAGTACTTGGCATTTGGCACAGACATGTTTTCTGCAAGGAGGGGCTTCCCGCTATCTGCCTGCACGATCTGATCGAGTCCTGATTCCACGAACCGGCGCCAACCCTGCGTGCCCAACAGCAGGTCCATCGCCGTGGCGGCTTCGTCGCTTGTTCCCAGGAAGAAGTTCGCGTCCTCCAACTCGTCCGCATTCCGAATTTCACTCGTCAAGAAAACATGCGTTTCCAGATTAGCGAACTGGTCCTTGGCGACGTTCAGCAGTGCTTGTTTGACGACCGAAATGCCCAACGTGGCTGCTGCCGGCTGCCCCTGTTCGTCCGTGGTTTGCAGTCCGAGCGTAACCTGTTCGCCCAATCGCAGGGAATCGATCGGATCGACCTGGACCTGCAGCTGCCTGGCTGGGCGGCGAAAAACAAGTCGCTCGGCCATCGGTGTTGGCGGCACATCGCTGGAATCATAAACGGTGACGCGAATGACGCCGCTGGCTCCTGGTGCCAACTTCAATTGTCGTTGACATTCGCTGGTCCCGTCCGCGACATCCAGAAAATCGAAACGTTCGATCGCTTGCAAGCCGACCAAACCACCTCGGCAGGCTGCCGCCAAGACGAGCGAACGATCAGGGCTGCGCATGCGCAACGTTATGTCGAGCGGATCTTGTGGATCGAAAACCTGGCCACTGGCGTGCAATACCAGCGCGGCGTCAGAGGAAACAGTGGGCAACATCAACTCTTGTTTCGCGCCGGCCGGTTTATCCACGATCAATTGATAAGCGGTGCCCGCTTGCGTCGTGAATGCGAATTTGCCTCGCCCATCGTGAACGGTCACGGCCCGGGCCACGTCGTTGCCGGCGTCGTCGACGACGCGGCCCTCGAGGTGGATTGGCTGCCCCTGCAAATCCCGCGCTTGAAAATAGACGTCATTGCGTAAGCCAGCGGCTAATTCGCCTCCCTCTGGAAAGAACTGCACATCGGCGCGACCAGTGTGAATGGGAATCGCCCTGGCAAGTTGCTCTTGGAACTGATCGTCCGCCACGTTCACCGTGACGACGGCGTCACCACGAATGATCGATTGCGGCAGCGAAAAGTGAATGTCATAGTTGCCTTCGACATCGGTCATCGCCTTCGGTGCGTCGAACTTGATCGGTTGTTGATCCACAAAAGCGGCAATTGACAGTTGTGTGCCCACAGCAGGTTGACCATCTTGCGATGTGACCGACAGCCGTGCTTCCACTTTGTCACCCGGTTCGTAACTGTCGCGAGCCAACTTCAGTTCTTTGTTCCAACGGGGGATATCGATCTTACGAACCAGTACGTCGCGCTGT
Source organism: Planctomycetaceae bacterium (assembly GCA_002685655.1). The sequence goes on along the minus strand of NYXM01000027.1, from coordinate 5,680 downwards.
TGTGTGGGAAATGCACTATCCGGGCTGCTAACCTGAACGGTCAGTCTCCCGTAGGCGGCATTCGCTGGGATGGAGAATTTTCCGTCCGCGACACCCCGCTCGCTGGACTTGAGGTGATTAGCACTTGGAATGGGCCTACCTTGATCGTCCAACACGTTGAATTCGACTGAGACTTCACCATCGACGCGTTGGTCGAATCGCGAGAGTGACAATGAACGGTAAAAAACGGTGTCTCCCGGCTGATAGGTGGGGAGATCTGTTGTCAGGTGGGTCAAATGCCCGCTACGAACCCATCTTGCTGAGGCGGCAAGAGGTGGAGAAACGTCATCCTTCACCGCGACTTCCATCCATGCCGTGTTGGCGCCACGCCACCCAGAAAGCTCGACCTGGGCTGTCCCCGCTTCATCCGTATCATACGATTCGTTCAGCTGAATTTCGCCCTCTGCGTCGTATAGTTTCAGGTCGAACGACGTTGCCGCCGGCGTGCCATCCAGTGACGATGTTCTGACCGAGATGGGATTCATCGTGTCTTTGTTCCAGACGGCGGGCGTTGCCACAACGGTCCGAATGGAACTCAAACTGGCCAAACTACGCGAAGTCGCGTCAGTCCTTGCCAATTCAGTTGGCGCGGGCGAGCGAAGTTGCGAGAGCGACATTGCGGACATCACAACCAGGCCCATGGCCGCGGCCGCGACGATCCAATTCGCTGCGCGAAAGGCGTGCGACCGTGATCTGGGTGAAACCAAGTCAGGTTTGTCGCTGGCGACGACGCCAGTTTCCGAGGTATCGTCCCCATCCTCAACTTCGTCTCCAGGCCGTTTCAGTGTGCCGCGCGTGTCGTCACACTTGGCGGCCGCGGCGACCAGCTCTGACTGTAGTTTGACTCTGGCATAGGCCCGAGCCAGCTCGGGGTCGGACGTGATACGCTGCCGGAGCGCGGCTTCTTCGTCGGGCGAGAGAAGCTCGTAGATCAGCTCCCACAGTGGTTGTTCCAGTTGTTCGTTCGAACTCACGGCAGTTGCTCGCTGACAAAAGCAGCGCTAAGAACTAAGCGTGTCTTGCGTGATGAACTACGTCTCACCTAAAGCCAGACGCAGATCGGACAATGCTCGCCGCATACGGGTCTTCACCGTACCCAGCGGAATGCCGACGGCGTCAGCGATCTCTTCGTACTTCATTTGGCCGTTTTGTCGCAACAGGAAAACCTCTTGTTCTTCCGGCCGCAGCTGCTTAATTGCCTCGCCAACCTGAGCCAGTTGCTCCCGATGCTCGGCAGCGGTTTGCGGTCCATCCTGCGTTGACTCAAGGACTGCTTCATCCTGAGGAAGCGATTGGCGTTTGCGACACCACGCCGTTTTGCGGATATCGCGACCCGTATTCAGGGCAATGCGAAAGATCCACGCTTTGAGGTTTCGAACCTCCGGCTCTTGCTCGCGGTGTCGCCAACATTTGATAAAAGCTTCCTGCAACGCGTCGTTTGCGTCCTCCAGATTGCCGACCAAATAGTACAATGTGCCCAGCAGCTCGCCGCGGTATTGCGCGAAGGCGTTCTCCAGCTTTCCGCAATCTGTGTCGCTAGGCGACTCACCCTTGCGAGCTACGTTAGTCACGTGAAGTGCCTCTTCAGCAAGTAAGACGAGGCCATGCGTTCGACGGATTCACCATAAATCCAATTTTACACGAAAGGGGTGGGCAATTGAAAGCTCCGCGTGTCTGCAAATTGCCCTCCCGTAGGGCTTTACGCAACATTCGCCAAGTCCGTGCCAGCGGGACGAGTTGGTAGATTTCCCTACGAAACGCATGTGGTGAGGGAGAACGCCTCTATCTCTATAACGACGACCTTGCCGATTTGTTAGGAACTGATTGATAATAATTCCCATGTGGCCAAACACAGACAAGACCGAACAACTTCTTGCCGGGGCCCGTCAGGGGGATGACGCCGCCGTCAACCTCCTGATGGATCGTCACCGAAATGCGATCCAGCGCATGGTGCAGATGCGGTTGGACCAGAAGATCCGATGCCGCGTGGATATCAGCGATGTCGTCCAGGACGTGCTGATCGAAGCCAATCGACGGCTGGAAGGCTACCTGGACAATCCCACCATGCCGTTTCATTTGTGGTTGCGTCACATTGCCAAGGATCGGATTATTGACGCTCATCGCCGCCACCGAGGTTCGGCCAAACGGAGTGTCGACCGCGAGCAGCCACTGGCGGTGCCAGGCAACGACCGCTCGACGATCCAGCTGGTCGCTCAGCTCTGCGATCCTGAATTGACCCCCGCAGCGCGGGCGACTCAAGCGGAGATGGCCCGGCACGTCGAACAGGCGATCTCGCGACTGGCCGACCAAGACGGCGAGATCATTGTGATGCGGCATTACGAGCATCTATCGAATCAAGAAGTTGCGGTGGCGTTGGAATTATCCGAACAGGCCGCCAGCATGCGATATTTACGCGCCGTACGCCGACTGCGCGGTTTGTTGGGCGAACAGCCGCTCGACGATTGACTCTTGCCGGCCTGCAACCTCGGTATCCTCCTGAAAGCCCTAACAACGGTCCTATGAAAAGCGACCCAACAGCTTCAGACCGTGACGATCAACTGGCGCGTTTGCTGGCGCAAATGACCGACGATGCGCAGCGCGGCCTCCCCGTCGACATTGATCGTATTTGCCGCGAGCACCCTGACTTGAGCGGCGAATTGCGGGAACTGTGGGGTGCGGTCATGGTGGCCGAGGCGATCGGAAGTGGCTCACAAACCGCCGCAGACGAAACAGATTCCGCCCACGATAACGCGGCGCTGTCATTCGAACTGCCCTGTCGTTTCGGCGACTACACATTGCTCGCAGAGGTTGGTCGTGGCGGCATGGGTGTCGTCTATCGAGCTCGACAGATCAGCCTGAATCGCGAGGTTGCTGTCAAGATGATCTTGCGTGGCCAGCTCGCTTCAGACGTTGATCGTGAACGATTCCGCGCGGAAGCGGAGGCGGCTGCGGGCCTCCACCATCCCGGTATTGTCCCGGTGTACGAAGTTGGCGACATCGACGACCATCCGTTTTTTAGCATGAAACTAGTGAATGGGCGGACTCTCTCACAACGGCTGGCTGAAGGTCTCATGTTGCCGCGCGAGGCTGCCGAGATTCTGGCCGCCGTCGCCACGGCCGTCCATTTCGCGCATCGCCAGGGTGTGTTGCACCGCGACCTCAAGCCGTCCAATATCCTGATCGATCAGCAGGGTGACCCTCATGTGATGGACTTTGGTTTGGCGAAACAGACATTGGCCACTGCCAACAGCCTGACGCACAGTGGAGCGATTCTCGGGACGCCTTCGTACATGTCCCCCGAACAGGCAGCCGGTGGCAGGGAGCCGGTCGGGCCGGGCAGTGATGTGTTCAGCTTGGGTACGATTCTCTACCAGACGTTGACAGGGCGGCCACCGTTCCAAGCTGCCTCGCCCGTCGACACCATTCTGATGCTCCGTGACCAGGATGTGGTGCCCCCGCGCATCGTGAATCCTCGAGCTGATCGCGTTTTGGAGATTATCGCGTTACGTTGTTTGCAGAAGCCCGTCAAACTGCGCTACGACACGGCTCGCGCCCTGGCTGAAGATCTCGAAGCCTACCTGAACGACGAACCAATCGCGGCGAGCAGAGGCCGCTTTGCCGATGTTGTGGCAGGTCTGTTTCGCGAAACCCATCACGCTACCATCCTCGAACACTGGGGCCTGCTGTGGATGTGGCACAGCTTGGTGTTGTTCATCGCCTGTGCCCTGACCAATGCGCTGCAGTGGTACGACTTTCGGCAGCGATGGGTCTACATCATCGTGTGGACAGAGGGGCTGATTGTCATTGACAGCAACGATCGAATCATTCTCGCCAATAGCTCCTTCGCTACTACGATGAACACATCGGCGAAGTCTTTGATTGGACGTAAGGCATCGTCGCTCAATTGGGAAGTGCTCCAAGACAGCTCTACAGACGAACCGTATCCCTGGGTTCAGGCGCTCAAGGACGGCAACCGGCAATTGGGCCGCACGCTGGCACTGAAAGGTGCCGACGGCAAACGATCGATTTTCAAGATCAACACCTCACCAATCACGGGCAGCGGCGGTAAGTCGCGCGGGGCCCTTATCAGCTTCGACGATGTGACGCTGGCAGAAGAGAATCATGCCGAGATGCGCGACATGCTCTCTACGCTCAGCCGTTCGCGTGATGATATTAGTCGTCAAAATCGAGAACTCGAGATGTTGGCCACCCGCGATCCGCTCACATCATGTTTGAATCGACGGGCCTTTTTTCAGGAAGTTGACACCCATTGGTGGAATGCGGATCAGTATGAACGCGAACTGAGCTGCCTGATGGTCGATGTCGACCATTTTAAGTCGATCAATGACAACCATGGCCACAGTGTTGGCGATTCTGCCCTCCAAAAAGTCGGGGAGATCTTGCGCACCGATCGGAGAGATTGCGATCTGGTCTGCCGATACGGAGGGGAGGAGTTTTGTATCTTCCTTCCCAACGCCGATTCGGAGGATGCAGCGAGTGTCGGCGAGAGCATTCGGTTGGCCGTTGAGGCAGCGGTCTTTGATAACGATCAGGTCACCATCACCATCAGTATCGGTATTTCGTCTCGGAATCTCGGTGCACGGGATTTTCAGGAGATGATCGACGAGGCGGACCAGTGCCTCTTAGTGGCCAAACGCAATGGCCGTAACCAAGTCGTTCGCTGGGACCAGATTGACGAGTATCCGGAGTTCGGCAGAGGGGACGCTACGAAAGACGGAGATGAGAGAGAGTCTGACTGCACGTCTCGGGCCGTGCTGCAGGAAGAGTCGATTCCGTTCCACGCCGTGACTGCGCTCGTCTCTGCCTTGAGCTATCGCGACCCGACAACTGCTGATCATTCACGCCGTGTAGCCGACCTCTGCGCCGCGACTGCGGATGGACTGATGTCACAGCGAGAAATATTGGTGTTGGAGACTGCCGGTATGCTGCATGACATCGGCAAGATCGGCGTGCCAGACGCGATTCTGCTCAAGAACAGCGAACTGACAGAAGAAGAATGGCACATTATGCGTCGCAACGAGCGGGTCGGGGCCGAGATTATCCAAACCACATTTGCCAGTCAGAAATTGGCTGAGATCGTCAAGATGTACCGCGCCTGGTATGGCGGAAACTCACGGCACCCCGAGCTCCCGATTGGCGACAAGATCCCCGTGGGTGCGCGTATACTTGCGATTGCCGATGCCTATGATTCGATGGTGAACGATCGCAGTTATCGCAAAGGCCGTACACGAGAAGAGGCATTTCAAGAATTGCGTCGTTGTACGATCAAGCAATTCGATCCTGATCTAGTCGAACGGTTTATGGATGTGGTGGCATTGAGGCCTCGCGAAGGTGAGTCTTGCGGTGAGTCCAAGGCCGTCGTCCTGAACCTGGGAATTCAGATCGAGCGACTGGCCGATGCGATGGAGAAGCAGGACGTCACCGGCATCGGTGCCCTGGCCAGCCGCCTGAATATGGCCGCCGTCAAGCATGGTCTGGACGAAGTGGCTGAAACGGCCGGGAAGTTGGAAGCCACTGTCGTGGCAGGGCCAGCGCACACTAAGTGTATTGTCCAGTAAGGATTTGGATCAAGAAGTCGACGCTCCATCCGGCCATTCGTCTTTTCATCACGTTGCTTTCT
>NYXM01000026.1 GCA_002685655.1 Planctomycetaceae bacterium | reverse complement strand
GGCTACTTCTTCACCCTTCACGGCTACAGGTGTTTCTGCGACGACCGCGTCATCTGCCATGTCGCCAACGGCCGCTTCCTCTGTGGCTGCTTCTTCCGTGGCTGCTTCTTCCGTGGCCGCTTCCTCTGTGGCTGCCTCCTCTGTGGCCGCTTCCTCTGGGGCCGCTTCTTCCGTGGCTGCTTCTTCCGTGGCTGCTTCTTCTGTGGCTGCTTCCTCTGTGGCTGCTTCTTCTGTGGCTGCTTCTTCCGTGGCTGCTTCTTCCGTGGTCGCTTCTTCGCCAGCCGGGGTCTCGCCACGCGCAGCCGCCTCCCGAGCTGCCTCGCGAGCCGCTTGCTCGGCAGCTCTTTCGGCGGCCTTTTGTTGACGCCTTTCTTCGGCTGCGGCACGTTCAGCCGCTTCTGCCTTATTCTCTGCCTCGGTGACGATCGCGTCCACTTGCTCTTCCGTCATACCTCCCATTTCCATCATGGCGTCGGGCTCAATGACAGACAGGTCGTCGTACGACAAATAGCCTTGCTCGACAAGCTGCTGCGCCAGATCTTCGGTCATGCCATCCAATTCTGCGAAGCCGGCGACAGCTCGTTCGATCTGGTCTTCGAGTTCGTTTGCTGTCATGATTTCGATGTCCCACCCGCTGAGTTTGCTCGCGAGTCGCACATTTTGACCTCGCCGACCGATTGCCAGCGAAAGCTGATCTTCTCGCACCAACACGATGGCGCGACCAATCATGTCGCACAACAGTACCTGTTCGACTTCGGCGGGTTGGAGGGCGTTTGGAATCAAGACTTCGGGATCGTCACTCCAACGGACGATGTCGATCCGCTCGCCGGACAATTCATCCACGATGTTCTTGATCCGATTGCCACGCACGCCAACACACGCACCGACGCAATCAATTCGTTGATCAGAACTGCTCACAGCAACCTTGCTGCGATAGCCTGGTTCACGTGCCAACTCGTTGATGGTAATCACGCCATCGGAGACTTCAGGAATCTCCTGCTCGAACAACCGTCTAACCAAATTGGGGTGTTTCCGACTGAGCACGACCTTGACGCGATTGCCTTGCGGTTTGACCTCGTAAACGATCGCCCGCACGCGTTCGTTGGGATGATGCGATTCGCCTTGAATCTGTTCGCTGCGGGGCAGTATCGCCTCGACGCCCGACAGCGCCACGGTCGTGGCTCCGCCATCACTTCGTTGCACAATTCCGGAAACCATCGAGCTGATTTGCTCTTTGTACTCTTCGATCAGCGCGTCGCGTTCCGCCTCACGAATCTTCTGAATGATCACCTGCTTGGCTGTCTGTGCGCCGATCCGCCCGATCACCTCGGTGTCGAGTTCCACGCCATCGCAGACGCCAGTGAATCCGCACGTCTCGCGGTCGATCGTGATCGCGATATCAGACTCTTCGCCGTACTGCTTACGAGCTGCCGAAGTCAACGCCGCTTCGATCGCCTGGAAGACGATTTCCGGGTCAATGTTCTTATCACGATGCAACGAATCGACGATTCGTAGCACTTCATTCGGATTCATGCTCTATCGCTTTCCATCCTGGGTCGATCGATGCTTGCGGGCGACGATCGAGGGTTGTTGGAATTCCTATTTGGATCTCTCTTGCGGGACAACTGACGTCGTTCCCACGCAACTTGGCAGCGTTACAATGTCAGGCGTTCCTCCGTCTGGTCGTCAAATAAGTGCACCCGCGACGAAACCATGGCCACCTCGACAAGATCGCCTGGTTGGATGCCGGTGCGGGGATTTGTTTTGCATACCAAGGTGTGATCAGGGGCATCGTCAGCCAAGTGAGACGGGGGCGCCTTCCTTTCTTTGCGTGGTTGTATTACCACGTGAACGAACGCCGTATCGCCCACCGATTCGACCATTGAGACCCGGCCGCGTACGGAGGGGCTGTGATCTGTCTGAACGTCGGCTAAGGCCATCGGTTCACTCGCACTCCCATCAGGCTTGGACCCAGTAATCGTGACATCTTCCGGACGAATTCCCAAAGTCACTTTCTCGCGCGGCAGGTTGTTGGCAGCGATGTTCCGCAGTCGTCCGCAAGGCAGCGAAATCGTGATGTGGTCGTTAAAAAACACCACTCGCTCGTCCACATGCCGCAACTCGCCAGCGATTAAATTCATCGGTGGTGAGCCCACGAAGCCAGCAACAAACAAGTTCTTTGGTCGGTCGTAAATCTCGGTTGGTGTCCCTAGCTGCTGCAAACTCCCAGCATTCATCACGGCAATCCGCTGGCCCAAGGTGAGCGCTTCGGTTTGATCGTGGGTGACGTAGATCATGGTTGTTTGCAAGTGTTGATGAAGTCGTTTCAATTCGCGTCGTGTTTCCAATCGCAACTTTGCGTCAAGGTTGGACAATGGCTCATCAAACAAAAAAACCGCCGGTTGGCGGACCATTGCCCTTCCCAGGGCCACGCGTTGACGTTCGCCTCCGGACAACTGCCGGGGCATCCGATCAAGCAAACGCTCGATCCTCAACGCTTTCGCCGTTTCCTCTACCTGCTGCCGGATTCCGTTTCGCTTCTCCGCCAACAAATTCGCTTCAGCCGAGTTCATCAACCGAAGCCACGTCCGTGCCAGCCAACCACCTCCATACCGTAGCGTTAAACCAAACGCCAAGTTCTTGTACACCGACATATGCGGGTACAACGCATAGTTTTGGAACACCATGGCGATGTCCCGGTCCTTCGGTGGTATGTGGTTGACCACATGTCCATCGATTCGAATCTCTCCAGTCGTGCAATCTTCCAATCCTGCAATCAATCGCAAGGATGTACTCTTGCCGCACCCACTGGGCCCGAGCAAAACTAAAAACTCGCGATCCGCGATCTCCAGATCCAAGCGATCGACTGCTACAACATCATCGGAAAAGGCTTTCGAGACGTCTTCAAAAGTAACGCTCGCCATGCCTTCCCGATCACCGCAGCGCGAACCTCGCACGTCACCGAGCGGGCGTCGCAACGTCCAAATCGCTCGAAACCCGGAAAGTCACACAACTTAGTGGGATTCTGAAGCTGGTTAGGATACCGCTCGCTCCAGAAGGTGTCAACCGAGGACACCACAAAGTTCGCGTACGACCGGGTTTGCGCACAAATCTCCGGGGCGGTCCTACTTGATGTATGGCTGCCTCAATTCCACAAGATCAACATCGCCGACTTACTCGGAAAACCGGCTGACGACGAGTGCCGAGGCTTGCCCTTGGGGGGACACATTGACGTTGAGGAAGCAGTCGCCCGGCGGGTCGTCCGCACGTGACGCTTGGATCGGACAATCCGGATCGGGTGTCTCGTAATTCAGGATTGGGAACAATGCGCTCTTGGCGTTGGCCGTCAAACTGGCGATCAATTCAATCATTCCACTGCCGGCACCCAGATTGCCGAAGTAGCTCTTTGGTGCCATCACGGGAACCCGCCGATCACCAAACAACCGGTGAATTGCTTGGGCTTCCGCAGCATCACAGGCTCGTGTTCCCAAACCGTGAGCATTAATGTGGCCAACTTTGTCTGGTGTCAAACTGGCAGTCCGAAAGGACTGTTGCAGGACATTTTCGATCGCTTTGCCACAATCAGCGACACTTTCCCGGTTGGCCACGGTGGAAGAGCCGTAGCCAACGATTTCGCCGAGGATCGTCGCACCACGCGCTCGAGCATGTCCCAATTCCTCTACAACGATTGCCCCGGCACCTTCGCCGACGACAGCGCCCGTCCGATTCAGGTCAAACGGTCGGCATAATTCCGCAGGATCCTCGGCATTAGTCGCCAGCTCTCCCTGGATCATGACATGGACCGTGCGGAGTGGATTTACCCGTGAACCCGTTGCGCCTACGACCATAGCGTCAGCAGCACCTCGCTTGATCGTCGTAAATGCTTCACTACAAGCAAGATTCGCCGATGCCTCGCGGAGTGTGATCGAGTTGTTCGGCCCACGTAGATCGTTGTAGATGGCAACGTGACTGGCGGGCATGTTGGGCAGGTACTTGAGGAGCCACAAGGGTGTGACGCGAGGCAATCCGTCTTCGGCCCAACGGCTGAAGTCGAATTGCTTCTGATCGTCCAAACAGTGACGCACACCTTCGACGAATTCGTCCGGCGTTGTCACAATATAGTCAGCCCCAAACATGACGCCGGTTCGATCCGGGTCGCAGTCGGCAAGCAGACTGGAGGCAGCAATCGCTTTCTGTGCGGCGGCGACCCCCATCTGAACGTCGCGGCACATCACTTTCAGCCCTTTGCGGATCGCCCGTTTCTGAGGTGACTCGAGCGGGCCGAAATCGTCAATGTGTCCCGAGAAATCCCAAGCTTCCGCACCGTAAGGGGTTGGCAGATAATCCGTTGCGACGCGTGTCATTTTCGCGACACCACTACGCTGACTTAAAAATGCATCCCACAGTGTCTCGGGGTCACCGCCCAACGGGCTAACCAGACCAACACCAGTGATCACAACACGACGCGGGGGAGAAGCAGGCATAGCTTTGACAGGAACCTGTGGGTGGTCGGTTCGCAGAGAAGGTGAAAGACGCTACGCATCACCGAGTAACTATCGTAAATGATAGCCCGGGTACTGGGTAACCGTCGAGAGCGTCGCTGGCCGTGAGGCGAATGAGAAGCGGCCCCCCAACGGATCAATACCGTCCCCGGCTGTTCGGTGTGGCGCCATTGGCGGTCCGATCGATCCCACCCGGCTGGCTCACTTTGCCCTGGTTTTGAATGAACAGAAGCGCGTCCGCTCTCCCCGTCGAACCGCCTAACAAAGGAAGGCCGATCGACCTGGGGCGGTCGGCCGTGGGTGTTGCCACGACGCCACAACTGACCAACAGAACCTGGTCTACTGGCCAGCGAAAACGTTCGTGCAATCGCCAACTCACCAACTGGGGCACCTGAATCTGAACCGATTGGCGACCGGCGGCCACACCCGGGATGTCAATTCCGACGGGGACGAATTTCTCGACCTGGTCAATCTGGCACTTGATCACCGCATCCACGGCCCGCTTGTCCAGCGAGAGCAGCGGGCTGATTTGCAGCGAGAACCCCTCCTGGATCTGCCCAGGTTCAAGTTCATACCCTGGTGAAGCGTTTGGCCGGATCCCAACGGACCGAACGTAGTTGCGCGGTCGCGTCCGTGAAATTGCCTGTGACTGCCCATTGTGGATCACCAGATTGGGTGAATTGTGTTCACGAAAGTCCATGCGTTTGCGGAGCTGATTGATCAGCACGGCCGCATTTTCCGGGGACAACAGCCAGGCATCGACCCCTGGTGATTGAACCGTCACCGCACGCATCAACGGTAACGCCTTGCTTCGCCAATTGGGACTCCCAACGGTGGCCAACTGTAAACTGAAGGCATTAGAATCCGCTCGACTGCTGACGAACCGATCCACGACGCCCCGTACAAGCTCCTGCATTTCCGGCGTGTTGTAGACGACCAACTTGTCGCGATTGGCGCTCAGCAGCCCAACGGGCTCAGAAAACCAGATCTCTGTTCCGGTGTCGCGCAAAATCCAATCGACGATCGCTTGCTCGGGCCGCGCCGTCGTCGCAACACGGTCGGTATAAGGCGAAATGTCGTACTCGCGCCAGATCTGCCCGTGGCTGTGCGGCAACACGCCGTCACCCTTGGTGACTTTGGTCAGCGTTCCATTTGCGTCAGCCGAAGAGACTTCGGTCGAGTTGATCGGACCGTTCTCTGTCGCTACGTTCTCCTGAGCGTGAACCAAACCGAACCCACTGACCAGCAGAAAACAGGTAACCCTGGCCACTGGTTGCGACAATTGAGGATGCTGAGCCATCATGCTTCTCCCTTGTGGTGGAGCCCGCCGAAATAGGAACGCGGTACCATTCTCTGCGTCAGCTTCGACACGGATCGCGATTGAGACTTTCCCGTCTGGTGGCCTCGAGCGGCGGCCGAAAATGGTGGCGGAGTATACGAGCCCCAAAATTGTCAAACAAGGCCGATTCTGCCCCAAAAAGGCCGTGCCCACCGGGATTCACATGAGAGATCCGTCCCAACCGCCCCCTGCCCTGACAGCGACCTCGGCCACCATCTTCTGATCGGCGACGCGCCAAGCAAATTCTAAACTGTGACGTTGCTCACTTAACTTCTGACCGGGTTTGCTAGAATTAGGCTTCCAGATGTGCCGGTCGAATCGGCACACGCCCGGCGTTAATCCGAGTGCCGAGACCGATTACGGTGTTGGCCGTGTTGCCATTCTAATTCAGGAGCCACTGATGATCTTCAACGGGACATTGATTTCGGTCGTCACCGCGAGCCTACTGCTCCTTGGATCGGCAACCGCCTACGGCGCATCGCCAATTCCAGTGGGCGAAGTTGCCCCCAAGTTTGAACTCAACAACCAAGCAGGAAAGGCGACTTCGCTCGCTGATCTCGTCAAGAATATGCCGGTAGCCTTGATCTTTTACCGTTCGGCGGATTGGTGACCATTCTGTGTGACGCAGTTGGATCAACTGCAAAAGGAGATCAAGGATCTTGAAGCCGCCAACGTTCAAGTCGTTGGCATCAGTTATGACTCAGTTGATGTTTTGGCCAAGTTCACCAAGAAGCACAGAATCACATTTCCACTGCTGGCCGATCCGGACAGCAAAGTGATTGACGCCTACGGAGTTCGCAACGAACGGGCGCGGGGCCGTCAGGCAGGAATTCCCAAACCGATAACGATCATCGTGGACAGCGACCTACGAGTCCGAGGCCACTTGCCTGGTGATGTACGCCGCCGCCATTCGGTAAAGCAGCTGATCGACATGGTGAAGTCGCTGGATTGAGCGTGCCGATTCGATCTGGATCAGGCACGCTGGCAGGCACGGTCAATTCGCGCGAGGCAGGATTCGCGGCCCAAGATTTCGAGCGTATCGAACATGCCCAAACCGACCGTTTTGCCGGTCACGGCTACGCGGAGGGCGTGAATGATGTTACCCATCTTGATCAACTTGGCTTCAATAAATGCGCGCAAGGCAGCTTCCGTCGATGCAGCGTTGAAGTTGTCGATCGCCGCGAGTTCCTCGCGAAATGCAATCAACAGCGGTGTCGCGTTCGGTTTGCGAATGCGTTTCTCAAACGCCTTCTCATTAAACTCGATGTCGTCGTCGGCAACAAAGAACTCCCTGAATTCCAGGATGTCGCCGGCCACTTTAATCCGGTCATCGGCGGCCGCCAGGATCTGGGCCAGGTGTGGACCAGTCTCGCAAGGTGGCGGCGAACTGACCCATCCGGCCCGCTGAATATATGGCAAGACCATGGCAACTTTCTTCTTGCTTGGCAGGGCTTGCATATAACGTACCTGGGTCGCACGCAGTTTCTGCGGATCGAAGCTCGCCGGTGATTTGTTGACACGTTCCAAAGAGAATTGCTGGACCATCTCTTCCCGTGAAAACGTCTCCGTCTTGTCATCGAGCGACCAGCCTAGCAAGACCAAGTAATTCAAGATTGCTTCCGGCAAATATCCGACCTCTCGGTAGAAGTCGACAATGACCGGATTGAAGGTGTCCGCAGCGACTTCACGGCCGAGTGTCGCGGCAATTGCCGAGCCGTGTTCGAATAGCTCTTTGAAATCCCGATTCTTGAGATACTTGGAGAGTTTTCGTTTACTGATCTTTTGAGTTCCGCCTGTCTCGGCAACGTACGGCAGATGAGCAAATTGCGGCGGCTCCAACCCCAGCGACTCGGCGATGAAACGTTGTCGCGGCGTATTTGGCAAATGCTCTTCAGCACGAATCACATGGGAAATCTGGAAGTCTGCGTCGTCGATCACACTGGCCAGATGATACAGGCAGCTGCCGTCCGCCCGTTGAATGACATGATCCTGTTCGCGACTCCAAGCAAACTGGACGTCGCCACGAATGAGGTCGTGGAAACTGCAACTTCCCTCGCGCGGCATCTTCAATCGCACAACCGAGGATCGCCCTTCGCCCTCAAATCGGGCAACATCTGCCGCAGATTCGGCCATCCAACGCCGGCTGTAGACGAAGTCGCGTTTCTCCTCCGCCGCCCCCTCGCGTTCGGCAGCCAGTTCGTCCGTGGTGGCAAAATCACGGTAGGCCAATCCGTCGTCAAGCAATTTGGCCACGGCTTCGTCATAGCGCTGGTCACGTTGCGACTGATAGTACGGAGCGTGCGGGCCATTGACCTCGGGGCCTTCATCCCAATCGATGCCGAGCCAACGAAAACCGTCCAGAATGGGCTGCAGCGCCTCGGCGACATTGCGCTGTTGGTCGGTATCATCGATGCGCAGAATAAACTGGCCATTGTGATGCCGCGCATAAAGCCAGTTAAATAAGGCGGTGCGGACCCCACCAATGTGTAGATAGCCGGTGGGGCTGGGGGCAAAGCGAGTTCGAACCATGTGTCTGCAATGCGTCAGAGATGAGGGATGGAATTGGAATCGCAAGCGACCAGCAGCCAGTCCTGGCGTAGAGCGACTACCTACTATCCAGCATTGAAGACTTCCTAACCACTCCCCGTCTTCTTTTGACGTCGCATTTGCTTCCGAAGTCGGCGTCGCTCGGATTTGGACAGTCTTTCGCCAGTCTCGGGATCGAAATCTAACATATCCGCGTGGCCCGCCGATTCAGCGGGATTCAAGTTGCCGGACGCCTTTTTGGCTGCCTGAGCATCGCCAAGCGACTGATGAGCGGAATCGCAACGAATGGACTTCGAATTGATGGTATTCGTCCTGAGCGTTCCTTTCGGTGCATCGTCTTCTGCCGGTTTGACCAGCGATCCCCGCGCGGACCTCGTGGCCAGTTTCTTGTCCGGCCTGCCCTTGTCATCCGTACCTTGCACATCCACTGCCAGTTTTCGACGGCGCTGCCGGCGAGGCTTGAGTTCTCCCTGGGACTCCAGATACACATAGCGGCAATACGAGGCCACGACGAGCGTAACTGCCAGGTTGGCAACCAGGATCACTGTCGATTCGGCCATGGCAGTCAGTAAGACGCTGTCAACCACCAGCACATCCAATTGGATCAAGATCGCCGTAAAGTAACTGATCGCGGCCAACAGGGACCACGACCTTGCCAGCCGGCTTGACCAAATCTCGAATCCAAGCCGGGCTGCCAGACTGCCGAATACGAGCGACAGAACCACGACGCCGTTGACCATAGGGCTCTGCAGCCAAGGCATTTCAAATCGATCCGCAATCAACTGGCCGACAACCGAGTGAAGCGATGTGCTGGCATCAATGGCAGCGATGGTCAGCCCAAACGCTGCCCATAGCCAGACGCGATAGCGAGCTCGATAATCGTCCAGCCTGTGACTGCGCAACCAGTAGACCAACACGGCGTTGACGGCAGCCATGGAGAGCAACACAGAGGAAAACCAGGCCGCGAGACTGCCTGGCGCGACGACATCCAGCGCGGCGGTAACCTCGGGCCGAAGATGCGAACCATGGAAGATGTTCGAATAGGCGGCCTCCAATCCAGCAATGACAGTTAACCCAGCTAGCACCGCCACGGTGAGCGTCCAAGGTCGTGTGGCAATGAGGCACGAAATGGGCGGCTGCGATTCTATCGAAACGGCCGCTGAGTAGCCGCGGGGCGGGACCTTAGTCTCGGTCTCTCGACCGCCTGTAACTTGTGCTTCATCGCCCTCGGCCCCAGGCGAGGTCAACATTTCGTCTCGCAACACGCGACGACGCCGCTCGTCGCGCTGCCCATTCTGTCGGAATTGCATACGTAACCAGAATATTTGGTGAGGATCCAATCGGCATTTCGCCACGCGATAGGCGGCCAGGCGATTCGCCGGCAAACGACTCCACTGGTCGCCAGTAGTGTGCCGGTACTGAGGCATTCTTCGGTTTTTCCAGCTCTGAACCTGAATCGTAGGTCGTGCAGCCCATCCGTCCGGCGCGATCGGTACAACCGGCACGGCAATAAGGACCGTTGGGTTGGCAGAGATTCGGCCTGACAAGCAACTGTGCACCTGCTTGCTGATTTTGACGTTACTCGTTTGGCGACCTAGGTTTTCTACAGAGCGACGGCGAGATGCTGTACCGATGGGTGACAGTTGGAGTCACCTTCGTAGAGACGCGACCAATCCAACTTCGATGGGCATCATGATCAACTCGGGCAACCCAATTTCGACCCCTGCTGGTGAGACCACCACCGGGGAGGAGCGGATCGAAGCGTTTTCGACGCTGTTGAGCACGTTGGAATCTGCTGTTGTTGCAGGGTATCCGTGCCGCACACAGGCAATTGACAGGCTTCCGGTCCATGAACTCCAAGCGCGGCTAGGTATCGCCACGAGCTTGTTTGTTGCGCTTCGTTCGAACCATCCCGCGACAGCATCTCATAGTCTTCGCGTTGCAGTCGGAGTTTCATCCTGGTTACAGACGATGGAATTGTCGAAAGAACAGCGGGACATCATCGAGATCGCCGCACTGCTCCACGACATCGGCAAGATTGGCGTCGCCGATTATATCCTCGAAAAACCGGGGAAGCTGACTGGTGACGAAGCCGAAGCGATGGAACGCTATCGAGAAATCGGGCGAGAGATCCTGTCCGGTTGCAGCAATTCGAGGGAGCTGATAAGCACCGTCCACAACGCCAATGTCTGGTATCACTGCTCAGGCCAGAAGCCGGGGTCGAATGGAGCGACTAAGATCGACGGGCAATTGCCTCTGGGCTCCCGGTTGATCGCGATCATCGACGCGTACGACTCGATGACGACAGATCGCGTTTATCGTCCTGCTATGTCCGTTGAGCGAGCGACAGCCGAACTGCTTGCCTGTGCCGGCACTCAGTTTGATCCAGATCTGGTTCACGATTTCTGCGAAGCGATGGACCTTGGCCGCATCCACTTCGACTCGGCACGTGCACGAGATTGGTTACGAGAGATTTCGCCGGAATCGAGCAGTCTGATGTGGACCTGGAATTCCACGGCAAGCGAGGCTTGCTCGTCAACTGCCGGCAGCATGCCCTTTAATGCTCAGCTACTGGATAACATGCATGACGGTGTCATCTTCGTCGACGCGCAGCTGAGGGTTCTGCTGTGGAACCGTGCCACCGAGCGAATGACCGGCATTACCGAAACGAGCGTGCAGCGTAAGCAGTGGTCTCTAGCATTACTTGACGTGTGCAATGAAGACGGACGTAACTTGTCGGAGGAGGAATGTCCGGTGGCCGAGGCACTTCGCAGCGGCGAGCAGACATCACGCCGGTTAATCGTGCGAGGTACCAACAAGACACGAATCGCCGTCGATGCGCACGTGGCCCCGGTACTGGCTTCAGACTCGACCATCTCCGGAGTAACTCTGGTGGTGCACGATGTGTCGTCACAGATCACGCTGGAAGAACGGGTGCAAGTGCTGCACGAGAAAGCCACGCGTGACCCGCTCACCAAAGTCGCCAATCGTGCGGAATTCGATCGCTTACTGCCGCTGTTTGTTGATGCCCACGCGGAACAGGGTGTGACCTGTAGCATGATTATGTGTGACATCGATCACTTCAAGAGCATCAACGATACCTATGGTCATCAGGCTGGAGACAAAGCCTTGACGTTGTTTGCTAACTCGCTACAGCGTCATGCGAGGGCTGGTGACCTGGTCGCCCGATATGGTGGCGAGGAGTTTGTACTGCTGTGCGCCCATTGCGACAATGCCACCGCCACCCGCCGCGCGAACGAGGCGCGGATCGCCCTGGCATCACAACCGCTTCCACCGCTGGACAATAAACGTCTGACAGCCAGTTTCGGCGTCACTGAGGTCCAAGCAGGCGACACACCCGAGACGTTCCTGCGACGCACCGATCGGGCCCTCTTGCAGGCCAAGGATCATGGCCGAAATCTGGTTGTGCAGTTGGGAACCGGCGTGTCCGACGACGAACCACTCAAGCCGAAATTCAATCTGATTGCCTGGCTGGCAGGGCCGCCCAACGCCAGCTTGCTGAGATGCAGCTTGATGACGGTGATGCCTCTGAAGATCACTGCCGAGAAGCTTCGCGGATTCGTCGCCGACCATGGTGCGGAAGTGATCAGCATCGAGGACAATCATGTCATGCTGCTTATTGATGGGCACAATACGCCGTTGCTCCGGCGCTGGAACGACCGGGCCGTTCCTTTGGTGATTGAACTGACATTGCACGAACGCAGTATGCCCTGTGAAGGCGGGCAGGACGGCACGTACCAGCGCACCGCAATCGACGTTATCGTCCGGTTGAAGCGACAGCGCGACCGGCGCCGGCACGACGCCTCGCAGCGAGCTCGCCAGCTCCTCATCAGCATGAAGTCGTACTTAATGGCGCACGAGTTTTCCGACAACGGAGAACAGATCGATGGAGAGTCCACAGACGCAAGACAAGGCTTGGCGACGCAGGCCAAGAGAATCCTTTCGCACTGGCTGAAGAAGTGATTGACACCGATTCGGCGATTCGAATCTCCCTGACGATTCGATCCGCGTAACAGAACCGAACGCAAGGAACATTGCATGTCACGCATTGGAGCTTCCATTGCCGGGCTCGAGCGATTCTTGCTGAACAATATTGCCAGATCTGATCAGGCCGCGCTGGCATCCGCAGTCCGACTCGCCACCGGGAACAAAATCAACAGAGCGTCTGACGACCCGGCGGCCTTTGCCCAGCTCAGCGCGTTCGAACACCGACAGAGTGTTGTTCAGGACACGCGGAGCAATGTCGATGCTGCCGCGACTATCGGTGCCCAGTCGCAGCTCAATCTCGGCGAGGTCCGCGCGCAGATCGTCCTTATCCGCAACAGCCTGCTACTCGATGAAAATCAGACCTTAACGAGCGAAGATCGCCTCGCCAATCAACTCTTGATCGATGCAGCCATCACCGAACTCGATTCTGTGGCCAAGTCGGAGATCAGCGGCAAACGGTATCTCGATGGCTCCGTGGACTACCGTTACACCGGCAAAAGCGCCCAACAGATCAGCGATATCGAAGTGTTCGCCCTGGGTGAAACTGCGTTTTCCGGCAGCGTCGACAGTGCCGCGACACAGTCAGTAACCCGTTATACAGGGACCGCGGGCAACGTCGACGGTGCTGATACGAGCACGCTGACTCTAGGCCGCGCCAAAGTTGGCATTTCCTGGTGAACTGAGCTAGTTTTTGGAGGGCAGTTTTGTTTCACTGTTGCCAGTCAGTGAAAATCGTCTCC
>NYXM01000025.1 GCA_002685655.1 Planctomycetaceae bacterium | reverse complement strand
TGCCCTCTGGCGCAACTTCCATCTCTGTCCCGTTCCGCCGTAGCGCAATGATCTCGACTTTGACGCGACCGTTCTCGTGGTCGGTCTGCTTCCATTTGCTAATCAACATGTCCCTCAACCTGGCGCTGAGATGCATATCCTTCTTGTCGACATCGTAGAACTCGACGGTCGCTTGGCCCTTGTTGAAGGTTGCCTTTTCGTCGGTCATGTCGAACACCAACGCATTCTTGAAGGACCCCGGCGAACCGGGATTGGGTATCTGAATGGTGATCCTGTAGATCATCTCCAGCTCGACATCACTCAGGTTGTCGAGTACACCAGTGGTCTCGTTGTAAGCGAGCTGGGGGCGGGTCTCGTGGTCAAACGTCAGTACTTCGAGACGTCCATCACCGGTGTACTTGAACCGGGCTAGCATCGCTTCTTTGTTATTCTGAAGCGAGAACTCGGCGTTCAAGAGCGCTTGTCGCTCGGCAACTGTTTTTGAGACGCTGGCTGCCGCTTCGGCGTTACTCTTGGAGGAGCTTGCCGCCGTCGCCGCCAGATCGGCCGCTGCCTTAGCCCTTTCCGCTGCGGTCGCCGCAGCTTGAGCGTTCTTTTTGGCCGCTGCCGTAATCGCTTCGACTTGCAACACCGCTCTTTCAAGCCGGCGGGCAGCGGCCTCAACTACGTCTACGTCTACGCCGTCGGCGAGAACTGGTGGTCGAGGTTTCGGGTGTGGAATATTCTGTCGGAGAAGGTCGAAGGGGAACAGCGATGATTTGAATTCACCAGGTTCCACGTGGAAGGTCCTTTCCTTTCTTTCACCGTTCAAATGTGCGACTACGACATACAAGTTGGGGCCGATTGGGTCCATTCCAGTCAACTGGTAATATCGTTTGCCACGATGAGCCCCGGCCAATTCTCGTCCACGCGTTTCGACGTCGTTGATCCAAATCTTGGTACCTGGCCAGACGTGAAGTTGGAGTGTCGCTGTTGTAGGACGTCTTGCCCAAATAGCGCCAGAGCCTGCGAGTCTGCCACCTGCACTGTGCGTGCTGGGCATACTTGGGGAGAAAACGCCGTCAACAACGGCTCCGACTCCGGCCGCGGAACGAACACCGTATCCGTGCGGGGGCGAGTGAATGTGTCCGTGCGGCACAGGCTGGTGCACGTCGTGTGGACGTTGTATGACTTCGACCGCGGGTAAATGAGGCTGGCCATGTTGATACTCTTCTTGCGCAATTGGAGGTGCGGGCATGGGGCTGTCGACGGGGTGCTGAGCGTGATGTGGCGGCAAGAACATGGCGGGGCCGTTGTGAGGGGTCCCCTGCGGCTGAGGTTGCGCGAGGCCATGCCCAGAATGTTGCCAGTGTCCATATTGTTGAACGCCGCCTACCACGCGCGGTGAACTCTGAACGTGCACGAGCTGGTGAGCGTGCAACATGGCATCGCCTGACGACTGGTGATATCCATGGTGCAAAGAGTCAACTACGCCGTATTGCGGCCCTATCGCTTGGCCGTTTCGCGAAAAGAATGGATCGACGTACCAATGACCACTGAGAATTCCCGCACGAATAGGGGCAAGATTTGTAAGCACCGTTAGGGATGCAATAACCAGTATCCGGCAATTCTTGTCGATCATCGTCAACCTCGCATGAAAGGGCAATCAATCGCATGATGCTCACGCTCCCACCAAACGTAATTCAGGACTAGGCCGGGAGCAAGTTTGAGCAAATTGTCGGTGTAGCCGGTGAATCCGAGCAATCGGTACAGCCGATTCCAATCGCCAATTCAGACGGGCCGCAACCTCCGCTGGAAAGCCGTGAGACGCTGGGGGCGGAAGAATGCTACGAATACCGAAAATCGTGGTAGTTTTCGGTGAATGGCGTCAAAACGCTTTCGCACGTTAACACGGTTTTCCCGACGTGTTGGACCTGGCGGTGGAAACGCTTAATGTTCGTATGCATCGCGCGACGTGATCACAGTTTTCTGTTCGCCACAAATCCGATAGCACTGCTTAGGCTGTCAAATATGTTGCCGCGGCGCGTTCAGACCAAGGAACTCAGCTCCGAGGTGCGTCATTCTACGGTTGCTTGACAAGTTGAGCCTTGATGGGCAGGTTAGTAACGATGCGGTCGTGTGCCGACGATCACCGCTGTGTCGACGGTTGTGGATTGTCGGTGGTTACGGCGTTGCTGGCTACGGCGCGGATGACGCTGCCGTCGCACACTCGGCTAATCGGCTTCCCAACCCCATCTGAGAATTGACCAAGCTCTACCCCGTTCAAAAACCGGAAAGAAACTCATGAATCTAAAACCGACCAATTGGCCAACGTGGATCTCCGTTTGTGTGGTTTGTCTTGTCACAATCAGCAAGAGCGAAGGTCAGCAGAGTTGGCCACGGTTTCGCGGGGCGGCCGCGACTGGAGTTGCGGCGGACCATCCGCGACTGCCAACCACTTGGAGTGCGACTGAGAACGTCGCCTGGTCGACTGAGATTCCTGGTTGGGGGTGGTCGTGTTCTGTGGTTTGGGGAAACAACGTCTTTCTCACGACCGTCGTCCCCGACGAAGACAACGAGATACCCAAGAAAGGTCTTTATCTTGGCCAGGGGCGTCGTGAACCGCCCAAAGGCGATCACCACTGGCTGGTCTATTGTTTGGAACTCGACAGCGGCGATGTTCTTTGGAAACATGAAGCCCATGT
The DNA here is from genome assembly GCA_002685655.1 of Planctomycetaceae bacterium. The sequence continues at coordinate 46,758 of NYXM01000025.1, read as the reverse complement.
TGGGCGACCGGTCGTTCCACGTCACCCCAAGAGCACCTACGCCGCTGAAACGCCCGTCACCGATGGCAAGCGACTGTACGTGCTGTTCGGTGACTTAGGGTTGTATTGCTATGATCTGAACGGCACGCCGCAGTGGTCCGTGCCGATTGAACCGCAGAAGACTATGGCCGACTACGGTGCCGCCGCATCACCCGTGGTGCACGACGGGCGCGTGATCATGGTTTATGACAACCAAGGCCAATCGTACATCGCCGCGTATGGTTCCAACGATGGGAAGTTGCTGTGGCGTACCGAGCGAGATGAAAGGAGCACTTGGGCGACGCCATTCATCTGGGAAAACAAGTTGCGGACAGAGATAGTCACACCTGGAAAAAAGAAGAACCGATCGTACGACCTGTCTGGAGAACTGCTGTGGGAATTTGACGGCAAGATGTCAAATCTAGTGATCCCGTCGCCGTTTGCCGCGCACGGTTTGCTTTATATCGCATCTGGCTACATTGGTGATTCGCACCGTCCTGTCTATGCGATCAAACCCGGGGCGTCAGGTGACATCACGCCTGCGGGCGACCCTGGCGAGAGTGAGTTCATCGAGTGGTACCAGGCGAAGGCCGCACCTTACAACCCGTCGCCGATTGTCTATGGCGACTACTATTATACGCTGCTGGATCGCGGTTTCGTGACGTGTCATGATGCACGCACGGGCGCGGAGGTTTACGGCAAGACACGTATTTTTGCCGGTGCCAGCTTCACGGCCTCGCCGTGGGCTTACAACGGTATGCTTTTCTTCCTGAGCGAAGATGGTGACACGTACGTAGCCAAGGCCGGGCCGAAATTCGAACTAATGCACACCAACCGGCTGGACGCCCTGGCGATTGCGACGCCCTCAATGGCGCAGGGCAAACTGTTGATTCGTACGGCGTCAAGAGTTTTCTGTATTACGGAAATGGGAGAATAGCCAGCCGCAAACGAACGTTGAACTTCCAACTTTGATTTCGGAACGCTCAACTTCTATCGTTGGACGTTCGACGAGCCTCGTTTTGGGATACACTGCGAACCGAAGCTTGCCAACGAGAGGAAGGGCTTGAGGTTTACAGCGGTTGTTGGAGTCTACGCTTTAGCGTGCTTTTGCAGCCCAAAGGCTGTACTCCAACAATGATCCAACCCAAAGTCTGGCTTCGGCACGTCAGACTTCACGAGCGTTTGCGATTTGCGCGCTGAAGACCTAACTGACCGCAACTTCATCGCTGCGAGTGACGGTGAAACCCATCTCCTCGATCATCCGATAATCGGACTCGGGAGCCTGGCCCTTGGTCGTCAAGTAGTCTCCCACGAAGACGGAATTGGCCGCATAGAGGCCCAGGCACTGCATGTGCCCCAAGTGGAGTTCACGTCCGCCCGCGATGCGGATTTCGCGGTTGGGATTGGCAAAGCGAAACACAGCCAGCGTCTTGAGGCAGTAGCGAGGATTCAGTGCCGGAGTTTCGGTGAGCGTCGCGCCTTCGATTGGGATTAGGAAATTGACCGGAATCGATTTGACGCCTAGTTCACTCAACTGTAGGGCCATTTCCACTACGTCGTGGTCCTTCTCACCCATTCCAATGATGCCACCCGAACAGAGTTCTAATCCTGCGTCGCGCACCGACCGCAACGTGTCAATCCGATCCTGGTACGTGTGCGTCGAACAGATCTCTTGATAGAAATCAGCGCTTGAATTCACGTTATGGTTGACGCGATCAACACCGCAGGCCTTTAACCGCGCGGCGTCTTTGTCCGTCAATAGCCCCAGGCACGCGCAGATCTTCAGGTCATATTGCGATTTGATTAGTGGGACAATTCCTTCGACGGCTTGCAGTTCCCGTTCGGACGGTCCCCTCGCCGAAATCACGATGCAGTATGTCTTTGAGTTGCGCTGGGCCGCCACGCGAGCGCCGTCGAGCAGCTTGTCGCGACTAAGAATGTTGTATTTGGGGATCTCCGCATTGGCGTCTTTGGACTGCGAACAATAACTGCAATCTTCGGGGCACAAACCGCTTTTGGCGTTCATCAAGAAGTACAGCTGCACGGTGTTGCCAAAAAACTGGCGACGAATCCGGTATGCCGCAGCCATGATGTCGAGCAACTGGTCGTCGGAAGACTGCAAGATCGCCAAACCTTCTGCCGCGGTCAATTGGTGGCCGGCAAGAACCCGATCGGCGAGTTCATTCCAGTCGCAAGTCGTTGGTGATACTTGAGTTTCGGCTGCAACTTCGGATTTCATCGTGATCTCGGTGGAGCGTAATAGGCTGGCTGGATTTGGGTTAGACGCTTGGCGAACTGCCGAACTTCGGCCAGAATGATACCATCGCGCGGACGGTGGAGTCGACACCTCACCAATCCGATCACTGGACAGGACGGAAATCAAATTGGCAGACTACGGAGTACACCTCGTCCGTGTGGGCTTGATGGGGCTTATCGGGCGGTTTCAGGCCGTCGATGGAGTTTGCTATCCGAGACAATCTCGCGTCATCTGCCGCACAAATCGCGGGTTGGAACTGGGTGCCGTCCTGCAGTCGTCAGACCAGACGCAGGGCGAGCCAGACGGCGAACTGCTGCGAGGCGTCACCGTCGAGGATGATCTGCTCTTGGATCGGATTGAACGCCGCAAAGAAGAGGCCTTTGCCGCCTGTACACAACTCCTGGCCGAATATGACCAGGCTGCCGTGCTGATGGATGTCGAACACCTGTTCGACGGTCAGTCTCTGTACTTCTATTTCCTGGGCGAGGTTTCTCCGGAAGTAGAACGGTTGACCGGCCGGCTCGCTCGGACCTATGAAACCAAAGTTCAGTTTCGAAAGTTTACCGAAGCGCTGACCACGGCCTGTGGGCCGGACTGCGGCACAGAAGACGCTGTGGGCGGCGGTTGCGCCAGCAGCCGTGGGAACAGCGACGGCTGCAGCTCATGCTCGGTTGCCTCGGCGTGCGGCACGCGGCACTGAAGACGTGCTGGCGAATGCCACCAAGTCCGCCACGAAAGCACGCAGATCGGCAGGACATTGACCCTGGTCGACCATCTCAATCGCAGTGGTGAACCAATTCGCTCGTTCGCTGATCGATTCAGTGCCGGCAATCCACTGCTGCAACTGCCCCTGAGTTGAAACGAAGATTCCCTTGCGTTTCAATTCGTCGATCAACTCTTCAACCCAGATCCGAAGATCGTGTGGCAGAGCCCCCAAACGCTCGCACTTAAAGTGCTGCCACTTGGTGAACTTTTCGTCACGTTCGGTTTGCAGTTTCGCCGTCTCCTCTGCCTCGACTCCGTCTTTGAGCTGGTCCAGGAAACTCTCCAACTCACCGGTATTTTTCGAGAGCATCTCTTCGTCGTACCAGCCTTCCAAGTGGCTCGCCAGACGTTCACGTGTCGCGAGCCAGGGCTGAAGAGCTGGAGCGCCGGTAACGGCCTCAACCAATTCGCCGAACGTATCCGCATCCCGAAAAACGTCCAACTCTGTTACCACACAGACTGGTACGTGCGCTTGTCGCAAGGACTGAGCGACCAATGTGACGTTGGCGCCGCCGTGCGCGTGATAAAAGCCCACACGCGTGGCACCGAGTTCTTGGCGAGCGATCATCTCGTAGATCACCCGGTCGTCGTTTTCGGGAATAACCACAGCGCATTCGAAAAACAGGGCATTGATCGCTTGCTGATTAGCCAACAACGGAAACTGCACGAGCCTCTGGCTGGCTTCAGTGGAAACAGGTCGGAGTGACGTCGATTCGTCTTTTCGGCTCAACGTCACCAGCGCAACATCTGCCCTCCCTTGATACAGACCGGCGATAAACGCTGGATCGCGTGTCGCCACAAAAACCTGGCAACCAAGTTCTGCCGCGTGGGCTGCGATCCACTCGCCCAATTGGCATGACTGCTGTGGATGCAAGAATGCATCCGGATGGTCCAGCACGATGGCACGCCCCTGGCACAGCAGCATACTCAAGACGATGCTGGTAAAATTCTTTACACCATCCCCTTGGTCTTCGAGCGCCGACATCGCTTCGAATTGCCGAACTGCCCCGATCGCGTCGTCCGCCTGAACTGGCAGAGACATGGTCGAGCGCAACGACAAGTGGATCCGCTTGGTGTCATCCAGCAACACATGAAGGCCGTCAAAGGCGTTGCAAATCGCTGCATCCAATTCGCTATGCGTCCGTTCGCCGGCGTACTGTAGCTCTTGGAGGAGGTTTTCTGGGGCTTGCAATGGTGCACGCGCCGGAGATGGTTCGATCGTGCGATGACGGTCATCCGGGGTCAAGTAACACAACCGCAACGGCATGAACTCACCCAGCGGCGAATTCCAGACCGATCGCGCCGTAATCACGGGCCGATACAGAATGTTGCGGATTTCGTGACCAATATTGCGTCGATGAGGCGTCTTCAAGTCCGGTCCCAGCCCTTGCACGGTGACTTCTTCCGCAGCTTCGCCGTCGTGCGTCGTCAGGCCGAAGAGGAGTCGTTCCATCTTGAGTTTGGGCACAAACGTCAAGTCTTTGATCACATGCGTGGTTGGCGTGTCGCCGTCCTCTCGTTCGGCCGCGTGCGGATCGAACTTGGCCGCGAGCCGCGCGATGTCGTGCAAGACTTCCGTCGTGCCACTGTTATTCGGCCCAGTAAAAACGGTCACCGTCCCAACGTCAAAGCTGTCGCCAACGTGCGGCGTGAGCGACTTGACGAGCAGATGTTCAGTGCTGACGCCGCGTACCAATGACGATTCTCTTTTTTGCATCACGGACCTTCGCGGGGTTTGAAATGACGTGTATTCTCGACATAGTGGTTCGCCGCGTGTCGAATTCGATTTTGGTCTTCGAGAGTAACCTTTCGCCGAACCGTGGCGGGCACACCCATCACGACCGAACCGGGTGGCACTTGCGTGCCTTCAGTGACCACTGCCCCAACAGCCACAATGCTCCCCGCACCGATTGTCGCGCCGTTCATGACGACGGCTCGCATCCCGATCAGACAATCGTCTTCGACGGTGGCACCATGCACGATCGCCGCATGTCCCACAGTCACTCGATCACCAAGGATGCAAGGAAAACCTGGATCCGCGTGCAAGACACAAAGATCTTGGACGTTGCTTTGGCAACCCACACGAATCGGTGCCGAGTCACCGCGTAATACCGCGTGAAACCAAACGCTCGCCTCGGCCGCAAGTTGAACGTCGCCTAGCACAATAGCACCGGGTGCAATGTACGCCGACGGATCGACAAGCTTGTCACGAAACTGCGTATTCTCGCCCATAAACTGCTACCGCGGCTTGGTGCGGGGAATCAGTGCCCAACGATGGACTCGCCGGACAGAACGCCAGCACGGCGGTTGTCGCCCGCTGGTTCAACACGATAAGCTAATTCCCATGATATCTTGCCTGCCGACAATTGCGAAAGCCGTGCAGCAGATTCGCGCGGGTGAATTAGCTGCCGCAGAGCTGGTTGAGTTTTGCCTCGAGCGAATCGACCGCTATGAACCGTCGTTGGCGGCCTGGGAACGGGTCGATCGCGACGGTGCCCGCCGCGAGGCGGCTCGACTGGATCAACAGGCACAGCAGGGGCAACTTGCGGGACTTTTGCACGGGATCCCGATCGGCATCAAGGACATCATTGATGTTGCCGGTTGGCCGACGAAAGCCGGTTCGCCAACCCGCGCTGATCACGTCGCATCGGCGGATGCCAGATTGGTCCGACAATTGCGACAGGCGGGCGCCATCATCTTGGGAAAAACGGTCACGACAGAATTTGCCTGTTTCGATCCAGCTCGGACGCGCAATCCTTGGAACACGGACCGGACGCCAGGCGGTTCAAGTAGCGGGAGCGCGGCCGCCGTGGCAGCACAAATGTGCATGGCCGCGATGGGAACACAGACGGGCGGTTCGATCATTCGCCCAGCCAGCTACTGCGGCGTTTGTGGCGTGAAGCCCACACTCGGGCAAGTTTCGCTCGACGGCGTTATCCCTGTCAGCGGCTATCTCGATCACGCCGGTCCGATTGCGCGTAATGTGCATGATACCGCACGTGTCTTTTTCTCGTTGGTCACGCCAGAATCGTTGGAGGTCATGTGGGATTGTCGGGAAGGCGAGAGTTTCCCTATTAAGGAAGCGGATGGGCCGTTGGACTTCACGGCAGGTTCATTGGACTGGCTCCTGTTTGAGCATCCCGAATCGGTTCGTTGGCGTGTCGATTTGCAGCCGCTTGCGGGCTACTTCGAGGACGCGGCATCCATCGGCGTGCGGAACTGCTTTCGAGCCGCGATCGATCGGATTGGCAAATCTCAGAGAATTGCAACTCCCCTGCCCTTGCCCGGTTCCTTCGAGAAACTTCACGATCGGCATCGTCGCATCATGGCCGTCGATGCAGCTGCCTATCACCGGATCATTTTTGCGCAACGGCCGGACGACTTTGGACCCAACATTACGTCGCTCATCAACACCGGTCTGACGGAGCGTGCCGTCGACTATGCCGAAGATGTCGATTGCCGTCTCCGTTTTCGAGACGAAATGTCCGAACTTCTGGGCAACAACGCGTTGGCCGTCACGCCATCAACCACGATGGCAGCCCCCAGCCTCGAAACCACCGGTGATCCGGCGTTTAATTCGCCTTGGAGTTTTGCGGGACTGCCAGCCATTACCATCCCCTGTGGTGTGGACGACGATGGTATGCCCTGTGGGTTGCAAATCGTTGGGCCGCCCAATAGCGAATTGCGTCTGCTGCGCGCAGCTTGGCTTTGCGAACAAGCACTGACTTTCCCGCGGACACCTCCTCTGCCCGATGCGTAGCTTCATCTCCCTCTCAGGCGGTCGTGTCCAACTGCTGACGCAATTTACGAATGGCTTTGTACTTCTCGTCACTGACCCGAGCGGGCGTGATACGAAGTTCAGTGGCAATTTCATTGGCTTGCCAGCCTTCGCGAGTCAGCTTCAGGATTCGTGTCTGCCGCTCACTCAGATGCTGCCTCGCCGCCCTCATGACTTCATCCCACGCATCCTGGCGGGTATCACAGCTGCCACAGACATAAGACTCTTCCAGTTGGGCCGGTCTGGGAGCTCGCTGCCAGCGTTTGATGGTGCGCCAGACAGTACGATTCAACTCCTGGCGCTCTTGCGACTCGTTATTTTGCACGGCCGCTTGCAGCTGGTTGCGAGAGACGCGTTCGAGCAGCTCTTGCAACGCTTGCTGTGTACAGTCAGACCAGTCCTGCTGTGCGATGCCAGCATTCCGCCAGCTGACCGTGCAATAGCGTTCGATCTGGTTGATGGTGCTCGCTTCGCTGGATGATGCCAACGCGGAACTTCCCACGGCCGCGACCACGGCGACGGCACATGCGGCAAACTTCAACGGGCGATCGTGCCGGTTACGTTGTGACATGGGGACTCCTTGGAATCGGAATTCGTGGTTTTTCTGGCCTGATTCGGCAGCGTATTCGGAGGACGCGGGCAAACCCTCTCCTGGAGGTTCCCTCCAACGGTTTGCAGGATCTGGATGTAACGGACAGGCAAGCCGGTGAATCTCGCTGCCATTTTGACGCATCTACTGTGAATGAATGCAGAATATGCCGAGAACATGCAAATCATATGCCGGGGCGATCTGGCCAGAATTCCCTGCTGGCCAGTTGAACATCGAACATCGAACAACGGACATTGGATGTTCGATGTTCAGCCGTCGTCCGAGGCCACGTGCACGTTGCTTCCCAGTTTCTTGCGAAGCTCTGTCTTCAATCGAACTAGCACGGATTCCTTGTTGGTTTCCTCCAGGATTCGATGCACGACAGCTTTAGGTCCTTCGTTGCCCCAGGATGCGCCGTGTTCAAAGTAGTACCGTGCAGCTTGCCCCACAATGTACGAGCCGTATCCGGCAGCCGCACCCTGCGGGATTGCCGTCAGGACGGTCCCGTATCCGAGTGTAAGGGCCTTGAACGCGTACGCCGCCGCGTGCGTCCCAATTTCAGCGAGCATGACCCATCCTGCCGCTCGCACGATCGAGGTGACCAGAACACGGGCGTGTGACCAGGACAATTCCAATCCGTACACTTGAGCTAGCGTCGCGACCATGGTTGCGTCCACCGCAACGCCTCCGAGCGAGTCGACAACGGGCGCAGGATTCAGTGCAACAGCCGTGGATTTGATGACCGTGTAGCTCCAGATAATCTGATTCGCGCGGCGTTCGCGCAGCTGCACGCGAAGTGTCGCGACGCGATCGGACTTGTCGGCGGCGTACATCGCAGCGTTCAAGGCCAACAATGCCAAGCCATCTGCTTCGAGGACCTCCAGCATACGGACCTTGAGCGCCTCGATGTTGGGCGCCGGCTTCCGCCACTCGCTGCGCGTCTTTCCGCCGGGTGATTCAATGACGAATTCGACTTCGCGTGGGTCGGCGGAGGTTGTGACGATGTTGTCCGCGTCGACGATGTCACTGAGCCGATCGTCGCGCAGCACTTTGAACAGTCGCTCGCGTTGGTCGGGCGAGTACAGATCGATCTTATTCAGCACGACGATCAGTGGCTTGTTGGTCGCGGCCAGCGTCGTGAGGGCCGAGAATTCTGTCTCATTCAGGTCGGAGTCCGTCACGAACACGATGAGGTCTGCACGCGCAGCGGACTCACGTGCCATATCGGCCCGTTCTTGCCCGCCGACCTCATTCAGTCCAGGCGTGTCGATCAGGACCACTTCCGATTCCGCCAAACCGGGAATTCGGTACCCGGCTCCTTCCCAGGCGACATGCCAGATCTCTTTCGTCCAACCGCCTTGCACGTCGACGGCGGTCACGTCACGTCCCACCAACGCGTTGATCATGGCCGACTTGCCGGTGCTGATTTCGCCGAACACAACGATCTCGATCCGACCGCAGGCCAGTTTCTCCGACATCTGTCGCAGCTTGTGCAAATCGTCGCGCATGAGCTGCTTTTCTTCATCCGAACAGCGATGCAGTTTGTTGATTGTCTGTTCAAGCGAAGCGAGAGCCCGCTGGTAGTTGGTATCTTGAAGATCAACTGATTGCGTCACGGTGGAAGTCATCGGTTCGATTTGAAATTGGTGGCAATGCGTCGGAGGGTAACGGTTCTTGTCGTGGTTTTAGATCGAGCTAGGCGATGCTCAGAAATGAAGGCGCGGTTTACGACCCAAATTCTCGGGAACTCCCATTGTGTTTCTTGGATTCGACTGGGCAATCAGTCGCTACCTCCGCTTAATCGTCGCTGTCGCCCTCCTCTTTGAATCTGTGTCGCGCGTTTGTGACCAGCCGGCGCAGTTCGTCGATGGTCGTCAATCGCTCCCATTCGCGTCGTGCCAGGGCAGTCAGTCCACCTTCGGGTTGCTGCATCTGGTTCTTGAAATACTGAATAAAGACCGAGCCGATCCAGCGCGTGATCAACGCCTGGACCACACCTTGTAACATCTGTCCGGCAATCGTACCCACACCAGGTACGGCCTTGAGCAACGACCCAACTCCTGCGGCAACCAACGGTGTCGCCGCCGTTGCTCCCATGATGGAAATCAAGTTCTTTCCCAATTCACCGAGCAGTTTTAGTGCGGCATCGAGGTCAATGTCTTGACGATACACTTGCCCCAAGTCGACCACCATCTTGGTGGAAATCGCACAGCCGGCGACCAGATCGATCATGGGAAACGGAGTCAATGCCGCGACGCCCCCCGCCCCCCACATGTAGCGATCGACAATTGCCACCGCACGCTGATCCAATGAATCTTCCCCTCGCTTGCGAGCAGACGAAACCAGCCCTCGTGACTGAAGTAAGAGATTTGCCAACAGAAGATCACGCCCATCCTGTTTGACGATCGCCATCATGCGATCGGCCAACGGCGAAATATCGACAGGTACTGCGACCTCCTCGTCACTCTGCCCGCCGTCGGGCATTACGCGGACGCGTTTACGTGTGGTCGCGCGCGATCGCACGGAAATCAAGTCGTCGGCACGGACGTACTCCTTGACCTGCGACTGGATCTGGCCGAGCAACGACGCGCGGTCGCTTTCGTCGTACCAGTCCTGTTTGTTCAGACAGACAACGACCCGTTTTTCCATTTCTCCCAAACGGCGGAGTAGTTCGAATTCCCATTCGCGGAGCGGACCGTCCAACACCAGCAGCCCCAAGTCGGCATCTTTGGCAGACTCGGCCGCGATACCACCACGTGATGCGCCGTCGATCTCCCCCAGGCCGGGCGTATCCACTAGCACGACTCTATCCGAACCCGGCCAAGGTATCGCATTGCGCTGCACCGTCGTGCCCCCTTTGGCGTCGGCCTGAAAGACATCGCACCCAGCCAATGCGTTCAACAAAGAGGACTTGCCGCTGGAGATCGCACCAAACGCCACGATCTCTAGCTTCTGGCTCTCCCGTTTCTCTTCGATCCTGCGTTTGATCGGTTCGAGCTGATCGCGCAAAGCGTCCGCCGTGGGCAACCCAGCACGCAGGTCATCGGCGGCCGTCAGGTTGTCCGTCACTTCACGCTCACGCTCAGCGACGGAAAGCTGGCTGGGGGACTTGTCCCGCTGAATACGCAGCTTCTTTTTGCGTGCCGTGCGAGACCAGAGCCGCCAGACCAGGGCGATTGTACATCCCAACAGCAGCGCGGCGCCGGTGCCCACGACGGCCATGTAGACATAGACCAGCCAGTCCGGGCCAATTTGCCTGACCGTCTCAATTTGACCGGCGATCCAAGACGGCATGGTGATCAAGATCATGCCTAGCGCAGCAAGGACAATCAGCAACAAGAGTCCTGATGTCGTACGTTTTATGTCCATTGGGAGGCGTCACCGCATTCAACTGAGGGCAGCTGATATGTAGGCCGGAGCTGTAATCCGTCCAGACCCGCAAATGGAGTACAGCTCGGACCTACAGGGTTGGGTATTCCGCCGTTGGCAAGACTGCGGTGAATCTTGACGGGTCCAGGTGCCGTAAAATGCATTCCTGGCGGCACACCACTGATTCGTTCGCATCGGTCTTGGATTGGTGAATTTCGCAGGAACGGATCGTCCCCCACGCCGCTCGTGGGCCGGAATTGCTTGCCTGAACCTGGGCAAATTAGTGCAACTTCGGGGCCGAAACCAGACCAAACCCCCATTGTATGCCAAATCTAGTTGCGGCACTGAAGTTGGCCGGTCTTGGCGGCGAATTCCGCGTCATCCGCTCCGTAGCTGCAACTCCGCGCGACGAATCGCGTCGGTCGCCCGATAGGAACCCGGCCCCACCTGTACGGTGGCCCCGTTTGCGACCCACCCATTCACCTTTTTTTCGGCCGAGATGACTGTGCTATGGCTTCTTCGACCGAAGAAATTGCTGATTTCAGATGAAGCGGCACGGGTGTATTTGCGAGCCAGCCACATGGCCAGCATACGTGGGTGGCTAACGGCTTTCGATTTTCGATCGTCCCGCAGCAACTGCGGCGTCACACCAAAGGCCGAACAAACGGCTTTTTCAATGTCAGCGAGTTGGACCAACTGATCGCACGCCTGGAGCATATCCTGCAACGCTTTGGTGGCGAGATCCAGCGTGATCGGCTGCTTAAGGGCCTCGCTGGTTGCCCACAGGCGATTCAACGAACCGGCGATCTGCCGCCCGTCGCCCGAGACCTCCGTCGCAATGTACTCCCGCACTTCGGCGGGCATCGGTAAGCCCATGCGAGCCGCCAATTGCGACGTGATTCCAAGTCGAGTGGCATAGTCCGCCACGTCCAAAGAACATACCAGGCCGCCGGAGACGCGTGCACTAAACTCGGGTCCCAACTCAGTCAGTGCATTGGGAGCACGGTCGCCAGCCAGGACAAGTTGCCGGCCCGATCGAACCAGCGCATCCATCGTATTCTGCAGTTCGACAATGGTCGCGCGTTTGCCAGCGAAAAACTGCACATCGTCGACCAGCAGTAGATCGACGTCACGCGTCTTGCGGCGAAAGCCAGGCAAACCTCCGCCATGCAATGCCTCCAGAAAATAGCTCGTGAATTGCTCGGAGCTCAAATACAGCGCGCGGCAGCTGCGATACTCGCGTCGCATCGCAGACCAGACACCCTCCAGAAGATGCGTCTTTCCGCACCCTGTGGGGCCATGTAGATACAGTGGAGTCACGCTGCCAGGTCGCTGGGCAATAGATTGCGACGCAGTAAAGGCGAGCCGATTTCCACCTCCGACCACATACGATTCCAAACAGGCGAATCGACGTCCGGCGCGCCGGCACGGTGGTTCTACCTGGCGGGCCATCGTCTTGGTTGGTTGTCGAACTGCCGTCCGCGCCTGAGTTGAATCCGCACTGGAAGTCGTCTCGTCTGAAACGGTCGTCTTTAACGATTCTTCAACAAGGAAATCAACCTGTGGCGACTGACCAAACTGCTGTTTTCCAACGGCACGCAGGTCACTCAGAAACTGCTTCCGCAGCCGTTCCAAAATGAACTGGTCCGAAACGGCCACCACAATCGTATTACCTTGCACGGCCAATTGCACACCGGTTTGAAACCAAAGGTCAAACCGCTGACGGCCGATTCTGCGGGAAAGTTCATCCCGCAATTCAGCAACGATTTTGATCCCGTCCGTGGTCAAGGCGATCACATCCTGCGCACACGACCGCCAGTTCACAAGATCAGATGTGAGTCACAAGACCGGCCACATTGTGCTCGGTTGTAACAGTGGCTGCCGCGTGTTGTTAACCCAAGAAAGTCGCAAAGCGAAAGCGTCACGACGTGCTATCTAACTAACATCGGCGTAGATTGTACGCCCGCTAGCATCGCTGTCAAACCAGGCTGCACAGCTTTCCGAAAAAGAATTCCATGGAGCAGATAACAGCAATCGAATCGTGCCCAAAACGTAGGTTTTTATGCCCGCAACGACAACCGTCAATGGGACGTCACTAGACAGTCACATCGTGGAAAAGTTGTCGCATGACAGGTTCGCCGAGCAACGTGGAGGTCACGGTTTCGTCGTAAGCTACTGCCTGGAAAACAGAAACGTCAATTCCGCAAACTGCGCAAAAAGACCCATCGCTCCTGACATCTTTGGAAACCGGCGGACGTGTAAGTGAGCAGGGCCGGACTGTTTTCTGCGTCCACACCGAGGATCAACCGCCGTCTCCCTGCTTGAAGGGTATGTCGCTTTGCACGCTCGGTGATCCGCCTTCCAAGCCCTCTGCCGCGTGCCTCCGGGACGACCCCCATGTATATCAATTCGACTTGATCCATGGCCGGATGATCGGCCAACAGGAGGCAACCTATATCGCTTCCCTCCAATTGGGCAAAAAACCAATTGTGCGGATCGAAACAGCCCGTATGGCGGTAACCATCAAGAACGTCCTCCATGGTGCGCAGGTTATTCAGCACAGGGATATCCTGAGTGTCAACGTAAGTCCTCTCGACCAAGGTCATTAGACGATCTGCTTCCGAATCGCCGAATGGCTCGAATTCCAGCGGGGATCCCTGTGCTTCGGCCACTGGTTCGACCCCATCGATCCTCTCAACGTCGCCTGTGGAACCAACGTCGCCTGTAGAACCAACGTCATAGATCAGATACAGCAGCCTGGCTGCGAGTTTAAAACCATGACGTCGCAGGCGAGCGGGGATTTCGCCTTCCTCCGACATCTGGATCGCCTGGGCAAGATCGGCGTCGCCGGCCTCGAGTCGTGCGTCGACTTCTTTGAAGAGTGCCGCCGCCGTCGCCTCAGGTTCGCCCTCGATCAACTGCGGCGGCCAGACAACTGCAGTTCTCCCAGGGGCAGCTTGTACCCCACGTCGCGGCCACAATTTGCTTGTCGCGGCGTGCAATCAGAAGATCGGCAAACGTCGTCTCGGGATCCACAGCGGTGGCCATCATCGAAGCCACTTGGTCAGCGCGTTCTTCGGCTGGGAACGAAGATAGAACGAGCCACAGCGATTGCACGCGATTGGCGACGGTGGCGGTCAAAATAGTTGGCCTGTCGTCACGTTCCAAGGTCGTCGAGTCCCGGTGGCAATTGGCTTCGGTGACGAAACACTGCCGTGCCTCACATCATTCGTAAGTGCTGGCAGGACGGACGTGTATTTCATCAATGTACCCGGTCAAAGCACAAGTCCAACCCGGAATTCTCCCACCGTCGCTACCAACCGCGGTTTTCTCTGTGTTGTTGCAAGATTGAATCGGACTGCGAACTGAGTCGAAAACCAACACTTGGGCGATTCAGCTCTAGCAGAATCTCGAGTCGCGAATGTGGCATGTTCGACCTGATGACCGGGGCGAGGGCGACCCGTAGAACGCTGGTTGGTTGTCCGTTCCATCGTGCGATGTGCAGGCTGCCGGCCAAATCCGAGTCGGGCTTCATATCGTACACCTGCGAAACGAATGTGACCAGTTTTCGTTCGTCTCCCGTGACTCCGTGAAATGTGATCCGGCGTACCTGGTGTTTGGCGTCGAAATAATAAGTGAGCGAACCGGCCAAGTCATCAAATTGCGTCCCTGTCACCACCGGCACACGCAGCCCCTCCCAATCCGGCTCACCGCGAACGGTCGACACGCGGCTCCAGCGCTCGGTAACCCAGCGAGGCGACACGTCGAATCGGAACAGCGTTCTTAAGTCGCTACTGGCCGGGCCAGTAAGCGTTGGCAAAACAGAAACAGGGCTGTTTCCAGACCCTGTAACCGAGGCGGCTTGTGTTTGCGAAGTTAGCGGAACTTCCAACAGCGCGCCACTCTGGTTGGACGGCCAACCAAAAACACTCGACCCGCCACGACTCAGCCAGCTCTTTACGTTGGCCTGCAGGTTTTCGGCCGCCGGCCTGTTGTACCATAGGAACGGCCCGCCCAGGGCGGCGGCGAGAATGACGCCCATTCGCATTCTTTTTCCAAACATGTTCGCCCTCCCATCAGCGGATTGTCACATTATCCAGGATCGACTTCAGACCCAGGCCAACTTGCCAGATTTGCCACTTGCCCCATCAGGTTGCCCAGGGAGAGTCGGCGGTAAAGCAGGCACAAGTGACACACGAAGGGATGACGAATAGTGGAGTTGAGGCAGAAGTGCCGGGGCTTTGCCTTGGGCAGATTCGCCTTGGAATCTCCAAGCCTTACTCGCCGAACAATTCCGTTAGCCGTTCGGTCGTAATATTGAGCAGTGACGCAGCATACTCTTCGTCCGAGTAATATGCGTTGCGTTCATTCATCAAATCGATTCCCAACGTCTCGAGCATCCTCTCAACCTGCTCGAGTGGATACCGTCGTTCCAGATGACGTAGGAAATGCAAGAAGTCCTCTTCCGCAAGCGCCGTCGAAACTGTTTTCCAACGTCCGATCATGTGGTGCGGGTTGTGTTCCAATACCAGCTGCCGACAATGGGCAGCAATGCGATCCAGACTCCCGTATGCTGCGGCGACTGCAGCCAACACCAGCAACCGAGCGCGTACGTTTGGACGCTGACGCGCACCACTAGCGCGGGCCAAATGCAAATAGTTCGCGAGCAAATTCATCGATGGTAACATCCCTCTATCATCCCTTGATCTGGACGTGATTCAAGTGGAGACAACCAAACTGAATGACTATCGATGGCTGGCGAGCGACGACGCTGAACCGTACCTGGCGCGGGCGGCGGCCGGCGAGCGTTCGACGGTCGCACTGATCAAGTCGCTCAGACAGGAACTCTCTCCTTCGCGCACGCGTTTAGTGGTTGATCAGATCGAGTTACGCGAACGTGCCAAGCAGAAGTTCGCAGACGCGGACAAGATGCTGTTTACCCGAAAACTGCTCGAACAAGCCACTGACCAGCGGTCTGCACGTTACAAGGCGAGTCGATTTCCCAGCGACTCGCACACCGTCGATCTGTGTTGTGGCCTGGGAGGCGACCTCCTGGCGTTGGCGGACCACGGCCCAAGTCTGGGGATCGACATCGATCCGATCTCGGCACTGTTGGCAAACGAGAATTGCCAGCGTCTGGAACGAGTGATGGGTTCCGCCCAATTGGGCGACGCGCGCCGGTCCGCGATCGAGACTGGTACGCTGTGGCACATCGACCCGGATCGGCGGGCGCAAGGCACTCGATCAATTAATGCCGAGTTCTGGGAGCCCCATGTCGACGCGTTACGCCACTTGATCGCAAAACACCCCGATGGTGCCATCAAGCTGGCACCGGCCACCGTCCTGCCGGAGGACTTCGCGCCGGAAGCAGAACGCGAGTGGATCGGACAGTCCCGTGCCTGCCGGCAACAAGTCGCCTGGATTGGCAACTTGTCGCGGCATCCGTCGATGCATACTGCAACCGTGTTGGCCCGCAACGAACGTCACGCTCCAGTGTCCATTACCGGCTTGCCGGATCGAGATGTTCCCGTCGCAACCAAACTCGGCAATTTTGTTCACGAGCCGCACTCCGCCGTTCTGGCAGGTCGGCTGACCAGTGCCTTGGCCGAGATCTTTGGACTACAGGCCATCACACCGAGAGTCGCCTACCTGACGTCAGACAGACTGATCGACGATGACGCGCGGCTGACGACGTTTGAGGTCGTTGCGGCGTTACCGTTCGACATCAAGCAGGTCAAAGCCGCGCTGCGCAAAAGAAAAATGGGCCGGCTGGAAATCAAACACCGAGGACTGCAACTCGACCCAGATCTATTGCAGAAGCGGTTGAACGTCCCCGGTGACCATCGCGGCTGTTTGATCATCGTCGGTGGCCGCGAAAAAGTCCTCGCGATCCTCACAAGGCGGCGGGCGGGGGAGACGCGGGTTCTTCATTAGACATTTGTCAAATGGAACCTCAGTGGTCGTCGCCGCCGGTCAGCTTTTCCTCTGCCTTGTCAGCCTGCCAGGCCACCGCGGTAAGCACGCGTGTGACTTCCAACGCGTCGGCGGTGTCGGCAAGTTGATTGGCATGTACGACGACGACATCGCCGGACGAAGTACTTTCGACGGCAAACGCGCCGTGCACCATCTGCTGGTTGAATCTCAAGAGCAACATCGCGTTTTGGGGTGTTGCGGGCCCGCAGGCCGATGAGTAAGAAATCAGTCCGTGTCCTGCTTCATCCTTGGCGGCAAAGTTGACGGTGACTGTCTGTTTGCGCAGTGAACCAATGGGCACCGTGATCTGCCAGACATCACCATTTTCTTGAATCTTCCATTCGGAAGACTGCGCGACGTTGCGGACCAAATCACGAGGATCACTGCTGGGGGCGGCACTGGACAAGGCATCAAAACTGACACCGCCTTTCCCGGCTGCGGCGGTCCCGGCAGCCGCGCCAACGCCTGCTGCAACAGCACCCGCGGCTGGTGCCGCACCTTGTGTGGGATGTAAGCCTTGCATCGCTTGCTGCAACATAGTCGGCATCATCATGCCGAACCCTGCCCCCATCCCCATACTCATCGCGCCACCGCCCGCCCCGCCGCCGCCACCTTGTTCGGCCATCTTCGACATACTGTTAGCGGCCTGGTACATGGTGAAGGCGCGGAGATCTCCAATCGCGCCCATACTGCTTCTTGCGTCAATCGCCTTTTGAACTTCCTCGGGAGGCGTGATCGCGTTGATAAAGAAGTCGACCAGTTCCAAGCCATACTTGGCAAACTCTTCCGCAACTTTGACGCGCGTCGCAGACCCGATTTCGTCAAACTTGGCCGGCAGATCGAGCATGTTGATGCCCAACGTTCCCAACAGGTCGGTCATCCGTGAGACAATCTGGTCCTTCAGAAACGAAGTCACTTCATCCGTCGTGAATTTCCCTTGCGTGCCAACCAACGTGTTCAATAGCAATGCCGAATCGGTCACTCGAAACGAAAACTTCCCGAAGCTGCGCAGCCGAACCATGCCGAATTCCTTGTCGCGCAGCGTAATCGGCTGACGCGTGCCCCATTTCTGGTCCAGGAAAGTCTGTTTGCCAATAAAGTAGACGGATGCTTGGAACGGCGAACGCTCCCACGGAATTGTCAAAATCCGGGTGAGGATGGGAACATTGGCGGTGGTCAACGTGTGACGTCCAGGACCAAACCGATCCATCGCTTTTCCATCGCGAAAGAAGATCGCCTCTTGTGCTTCCTGAACGATCAACTGGGCACCGATCTTGATGTCGGAAGAACCGTGAGGCGGGATGCGATGTACCAACGAACGGTTTGACTCGTCAAAGAAATCAATGACTTCCAATTTGGCCATTGGAGGCAGTCCTTATGGCTAGCTGACTTGTGACACTCTGAAATGAAGAACAGCAAAGAACACGTGACGGACGCCCACTCAATCAAACGGGCCACAACCACGTCATGATTTTTCGTCCAGCCCTTCGAGCAGGGCAGTACGCCCATCGAACTTGGAATGCAGATCCTCAACCTGCTGCAGCAGATCATCCACCGTTACGTTAGCAGTATCCGTTGTTGACAATCGACCGGTCGCATCCAGCAATGTTGCGACATCGGTTAGGAGCGCCATATCGTGGTCGTAGACATCGTCCAGGACGGCTTCGTTGACGCGAACAAAATCAAAAAAACCACTGTAGCCGCGAACGGCGCCGCGAATTCGCGATTCGAGTGTATCGACTCTTGTTCGCAGTCGCTCGCACTTCGGCAGTTCGTCCAAAGCAGCGGACTCAACCAAAGCGCGTTGATAATGGTCCAGTTGCGATTTGCACTTTCGCAATTGGTCTCCCAGATGCGTGCGCGCCAAGTAATCACTATCGCGCCGATACTCTTTTTCCAAATATCCCTTGAATCCAGGGATGTAGCGCAGAATGGACTCCACCAGATTACGTGAATCGGCATGTTGTGACGGGTCGACCACGAGAGTCTCCTCAGCCAGTTGAAAAGGGGCAACGAAATCCAACGGGTGACCGGTACCCATGATACGTGTTGGTCAAAAAATCGATCATGGTTGGCGGAATTGCCGACCTCGAGGACCACTAACGTTATGTTGTAGCAAAACTTGGGGCCAGGACAAACAAGGCACGGCCTTGTCGCCGATTCGTCTGGCAGCTTGGTCGGCGTTTTGCTACATTCCCGCGGCTTTTCTCATTTCGTGGCACATTCGCGCCCGGCGCATCGATCTATGCACACAAAATCCAACAGCGCGCACACTAAGCGCTTGCCAGTCCTGGGGTTCTGCCTCGTGATCACCCTATCGACGGGCTGTGTCAGCGGGGAATTCTACGGCATCTCGGCTCTGAATCCGTACACGAGGCAGCAGTGGGCCGAGGACGAACGGATGGGCCCAACGTTTCATCAGCGAATCTCAGAATTACGCGCCACCAAACGCTCGGCCAAATCGTTTGAGCCCCAGCAGCAGGAACAGACCGTTGCGCGGATGACCGAGTTGATCCGGGATGACGAGAATCCTCTGATTCGAGCCGCTGGGGTACGAGTCTTAGGCGAAATCTCGACGATCTCGGCACTGCCTGGAATTCAGGCCGCCGCCGTTGACGCGGATCCGCTCGTCCGAGTTGCAGCCAGTGAGGCGTTTGGTCGTCGCGCTGATTCTGACGCGGCCGCTGGCCTATCGCGTTTAGCCACTGACGATGCAGATACTGATGTGCGATTGTCTGCCGTCGCCGCACTTGGCAATTGCGAGGATCAACAAGCGGTCCAGGCCCTTTCACTGGCCCTGGACGACGGCAACCCGGCGATTCAGAATCGGGCCGTGCAATCTCTAAGGTCCTCGACTGGCCAGTCACTGGGCGACAATGTTGCCGTCTGGCGAGCCTATCTTCACGGCGAGCCGAGCCCCATTCTGCCGACAGAGTCACTCGCAGATCGGGTCCGGCGGATATTCTATTAGGTTGGCGATCGAGCGAGGCTGTGCCTCGGACCGATGCGAGCTATCGCTCGGTTGCGACGACCCGATCCCCGACCAACCTGCGGTCGGTGCCCGTCGCTAAAAACGTGGCTCATTTGTAAAGAAAAACCTGATACAAGCTTTCTAGTTCAACCCAACTGCGATCAGGGCCAGCGTTGCTGCAATCAAATGCCAGAACTCGTCGCCGTTGGTGCCGTTGATTCTTCTGCGACGTCTACTTTGGTTGAAACTCGAAGCTGCGAGCGGCCTGGTAATGCAAGCGGCGGTGCTACATGAAGCACGTCTCTCGTACGATTCGAATGAGACAGCGCCTCTTCGACATCGGGCAACCACCGACTAAGCAAACGGGCTGGCTGATGGTTGCCCATGATTCGAGGGTGCGTATCGATCGGCCATTGCGGTGTGACCGCGCGTGATGGTCGACGTTGCTCTGCGCACCGATAACCGATACGATGTAAATGCTACGCATTTTGCCCTCCCGACCGCCTCTATTGCCCCCAACCAACGTATGTCTTCTGTATGAAACCTCAGAGATTTGACCAACAGTTCGAGACAATCTATAAGCTCGCGGTTCGTCTTAGCGAAGCAGACGATGCTGACGCGCTGTTGGTGATGCTAGACGGCCCAACGGATTGGGAGGAGCTGCGCGAATGTGCGAATGATGAAAAAATCGTTGTCGTTGCCGACCATGAGGACGAGCTTGTCGGGGCCACGGAAGCCGGCCTTTCCACCGTCGTTTTGGACACGCCGGACGCACCCGTGTTCGAGAAGCTGACGTTGGCACTCCTGGAGGCTGTGGCGGACGACATTTTGTCTCCCGGAGCCGGAGTCGTCGCGGTCTACAGCGGCTTCGAGCCCGGGCAGATCGATTCGATCAGTTATATTCGGCTGCACGAACATCTGCGTCGCTTGACATCACACGACCTGCGTAAGATCGAAACCAGTGTTCCCCTTGAGACGCTCAAGACCGTGGTCGATCTGGCTGTTGAGATCGGTCGCGAAGGACGTGAAGGCAAGCCCGTCGGCACGTTGTTCGTCGTGGGTGATACGCGAAAAGTCCTGAGCAAAAGCCGTCCAGGAGGCTTCGATCCCGTGCGAGGATACGGTCGCAAGGAGCGCCAGCTTCAAGACCCTCGCGTCCGTGAGGCCGTCAAGGAAGTCGCACCGCTGGACGGTGCCTTCATCGTCAGTCCAGATGGAACGGTTGAACGTGGTTGCCAGATTGTCGAGACGGCCAGCGCCAACTTGACACTTTCCAAGGGACTCGGATCACGGCATTGGGCAGCTGCTGCTATCAGCAAGAACACCAACGCAATCGCAGTCGTCGTGAGCGAATCCAATGGTACCGTGCGGATCTTTCAAAACGGCGAGATCCTGCTTCGGGTTGAGCCATTTCGCCGTGCGATGAAGTGGAAAGATTTTGAATACGAGCCTCCGTCGCAGGCATCGGATTAGCCGCATACTTCCGCTTCGCCACCAACGCCGCGTGCAGTCTTCATCATGAAGGAAAGACCGGAAGTCGACGTCCGAATCGCTGATCTCGAAGATGCCGGGCACCAACGCGCCATCATCGAATTGCTTGATGCCTATGCGAAGGAGCCGCAGGTGGGTGGCGTCTCTTTTTCACCGGAAGTGCGTGCTCGGCTGATATCCGAACTGCAGAAACAGTCCGCCGGTCGCTACTTCCTGGCATTTTACGAAGCGCAAGCGGTGGGTGTGGCAATTTGCTTTCTGGGTTTCTCGACCTTCTACGCACAGCCACTACTGAATATTCACGACTTGGCGGTGCGTGACGGTTTTCGCGGACTGGGCTTTCGCGGACTGGGCATTGGCCGCCGGATGCTACAGACAATTGAAGCCGAAGCCGCAAGCCATGGCTGCTGCAAAGTAACGCTGGAGGTCCGAGCGGATAATCTCGTGGCGCGAAGGCTCTACGAAGACGTCGGTTTTAGCGCCGGTGACACAAGCAGTTCGGCCTTTGCGTTCATGACCAAGACGCTCTAACTGCCAGTTGGTTACACGCAGTTCAGCGCGCCAGAACTGCCTCTAGCACCTCGCGCGGCGCACCAATATCCAACACATGCACAGTGCCCAGGAACGGTTTGGCGACCTCCACCTGAAAACCAGCTTTTTGCGCAACCAGCGTACAAGTGTGAGCAGCGCGAAATGTCTCATTGGCGTGCTGGCCGGTGTCACAATCCAAACCGCTGGGAAGATCAATCGCCAGCTTCCGCGCCGTTGCAGCGTTCGCGCGACGAATCAGTTGGTCGACTGGGAATCGTGGTTCACCACGCGATCCGGTTCCTAACAGCGCATCGACGACCCAGTCCGAGCTATCAAACCATTCCGAGATCACCCCCCAATCACAACTAGATTCGACCTGCTTGATCTCCACCGATGTTCGCCGCAAGATCGCGAAATTGACTGCGGCATCCCCTTTTAGTTCGCTAGCTGCACACGCGAGCAGGACAAGTGGTTTATAGCCGCGCACATCCAGTTGGCGTGCGATGACCAGCCCATCACCGCCGTTGTTCCCCTTGCCGCAACAGATCAGAACCGGTCCGGCTATTCCGACTTCACAGAGCACATCCGCACAGCCACGGCCGGCGTTTTCCATCAACACCAGACCGGACATCCCAAACTGCTCGATCGCGATCTGGTCGACACACCGAACTTGATCACGCGTAAGGTACCGAGTAGGCACAATGACATCTCGCTCGGCGAAATTTCGTGCGTTGAACATTGCCCTGCGGCCGCCGTTGGTAAATGGGCCATCGCTTTTTATAATGGATTCCACAGTTCTTATAGCATAGTTGCATGGGTGGCACAGTTTCATAGCACATGGGTGGCACCGTTTCATGTCTATCGACTAGGAGTCTCGCGATGCCGATATATGAATATCAGTGTGACACATGTCACGGTCAATTCGAACTCTTGATTCGCGGTGAAGAGACTCCCGTTTGCCCGGAATGCGGCACTGCATCGGTGAACCGGCTACTCAGCGTTCCGGCTGCCCACGCAACCAATAAGAATGCCTTGCCTATGTGTGGTCAGCAGCCGATGCCGGGAGGTGGGTGCGGACTACCTCAATGCGGCATGGGGCGGTGTGTGGGCGAGTAATCCAAGCTTTCTAGAACGAGAAGAAGCGGCGAGGAGATTCCCCCGCCGCTTCGGACCAATCGCTCCCAAAAAATGGTTCTTCTCCAGCTGCTCGTTCCTCCAGCTGCTCGCTTCTCATGTTACGGAATAATAAACGTACCACCGACATAGGTCGCCGCGGCAGTCAGGCCACCACGAATGCTGAGCGGAACGGGGCGAACTAGCCACGGCGCACAATCGCCCGGGCGGTAATAACCAAGCGGGTAGCGGCACTCCGTCGGTGGGTTGATGCCCACGTTGTATGGCAATGCCGCCACATTCATGAAGAAGTGAGCTCCAGACAAAACGGGTTGCACCAACGGTCCGGCGGAATGCCCATAGCGTTCCAGATTGACATCCTCGAAATAGAGTGGCTTGTGGCAGAGTGACGAGGCCTTCCAGGTCATCGTTGAAGCGATCCAATCGCGATCTATCACCGGATCGTTACCCAACGAACACTCGCTGGGGATGCTCCACCACGCGGTGACAAAGCACATATCGTCGTCGCACAGATCGGCAAACGGAACCTTCTTGAGGCCATCCTCGGTCTGGATTTCGACGCGACCGTGCCTGAAGTCAGTCAGGCGACCTTCAGCCAATGTCTCGCCATCGTCGTTGCGCCACTGGCGAGGTTGCACGCGTCGCATGGTGTCCTGCCGTTCCGTTTCGTAACTCGTTTGATCCAGCTGCGTAACCGTCATTCGTGGCGTGATGTTCAGCGAGATCTCACTGAGTGGTGACTCGCGGACGCGTTTACGATGCGCGTCACATTCTTGTCCGTTGAAGGCGCAATCCCGCCGTTCGTAACGATCGGGCGTTGAGATCACGGTCTCTGGGGGTACTGGGGCCGAGTCATCACTTAACGGGCTCGTTCGATTTGGCATTGGCGGCGGGACAGATTCTGACGGAGTGGCCGGGGGCCGAGAGGGGGCAGTTGGGGCCGCCGGTGGCGAGATTCGTCCACCTTCCAGAGTCGGCGGAGATTGCAGCGGTTCATCAAGCGGCGGTGGGTCGCTAGCCCGTACGGCTGTCATTGGCAGATCCCGATCCCCGAATGGGTCGTTGAACGGATCGGCAGGAACGTCCTGCGACACAAGACGGATTGGCTCGTTGAATCGAATCGGCCTCACATTCGAGTCCGACTGCGATGGGATCCGTTGATGCCCGACGGCAAGAGCCTGTCGTGTGGTTGTGTGTTGGGCGGTCACGTCGGCGATGGCCGTTGCGTTTGCGTTACGACGGTTGATCGCGCTCGATTCACGCCACCGAAGACGCCAGTTCTCGGGTTGGCGGATAACCTGACGTTGACGTACGTCGGACCAGCGGGCCGTAAATGGCCGTGATGGTTGTCGCTGATCCGCCGTCTGTGAGTGGTTCGAAATAGCCGCCGAGACCGTGGCCTCCGAGATTGGGCGAGCCTGGTCGTCGCCAACTGAGAATCGCGCTGGCGGGTTCATTTCGTCAGCCCGTATCCCACCTCCACAAAAACTGATCGCAAAACCCAGGGTCAGCCAGACGGCTAACTGGCATGCCGCCAATCGGCGATCGGTGCGATTAGTCCGCCTCGCCTTTTTGTGGGTAATCGGGACTGTAATTTGGTGCTTCCTGCGTGATTGCGATGTCATGAGGATGACTTTCTCTTACACTCGCTGCCGAAACCTGTATGAACTGCGCGTCCTTACGCAGGTCGTCGATCGTGGGCGTGCCGCAATAACCCATCCCGGCACGTAACCCTCCGACCAACTGATACACAAAGTCGCTGAGCGGGCCTTTAAATGGCACGCGTCCCTCCACGCCTTCAGGCACCAGTTTTCCGTTGTCAGCGTCGACATCGCCTTGACGATATCGCTCGCTTGACCCTTTCACCATGGCTCCCAACGAGCCCATCCCACGGTACACCTTGAAGGTGCGTCCCTGGTACAAAATTGTTCGACCTGGGCTTTCCGCCAATCCGGCAAAAAGACCTCCGATCATCACCGCGTTGGCACCTGCGGCAATGGCCTTTGTTATGTCACCGGAGAAGCGAATCCCGCCATCGGCGATGACCGTCGTATCTGTGTCCTGAGCGACCTGCGACACCTCGTAAATCGCGCTAATCTGTGGAACTCCAACACCGGAAATCACTCTCGTGGTGCAAATCGATCCTGGGCCGATGCCCACTTTCACCGCATCGGCACCGGCCTTAACCAAGTCCTTGCATCCCTCCCGGGTCGCCACGTTCCCCGCGACAACGTCAATATCCCAACGCTTCTTAATCTCCTTAACCGTGTCAATTACGTTTTTCGAGTGACCGTGCGCACTGTCGACAACGACAACATCCACGCCACTCGCAATCAGGCTCTCCACCCGTTCCAGGTCGAAAACGCCAACTGCAGCCCCTACACGCAGCCTGCCTTGCCTATCCTTACAAGCTCTAGGGAACCGATTCATCATGTCGATGTCTTTGATCGTGATGAGGCCGGTCAGGACATAAGAATCGTCAACCAGCAAAAGTTTCTCCACCTTTTTAGCCGTTAAAATCTTCTCAGCTTGCTCAAGCGTTACTTCTCCCGTAGCCGTTACAAGGTTCTCTTTCGTCATAACCTGCGAAACAGGGATGTTGCCCTTTTCCAGGAAGCGAAGATCCCGGCGGGTAAGAATTCCAACGAGCTTGCCATTTTCTTCGGTAATTGGGATCCCAGAGACGTTGTGCTGCTCCATCCGTGTTCGAGCCTCTTCCACCTTCACGTCCGCGCGCAACGTCACCGGATCGACGATGATTCCGTTGGCGCTGCGTTTGACCTTGTAAACCTCTTCCGTCTGAGATTTGACGGACATGTTCTTGTGGATGACACCAATGCCACCATTTTTGGCCAAAGCGATGGCCAGTTTGCCTTCGGTGACCGTATCCATCGGCGAACTGAGCAGGGGGATATTCAGCGCGATGCGATTTGTCAGCTGCGTACTGACATCGACTTCTGACGGTACAACCTCGCTATAACGGGGCTGCAGCAAGACATCGTCAAAAGTGATGGCGCGGGAGCCAAGTTTCTCGTCCATGGGGCACCTTGTAAGGCGAAGGCCAAAATATAATCCGGCATTATGTGGAGATTTGGCAGAATTAACAACTTGCCCAGCGCAGAAGCCACGCCCGAAAGTCAAAGTTCAGATTCGTGGCAGCACTGCGGCTGGCGCGCTGAAGCGACAGGCGGAACGCTTGATGACGATTCCCGACCGGCCACAGGCGGGCCATCGGTGGCCATGTCCGCCGCCACGTCATTATCTCCGACTGCGATGCTCCAGATGCGCCAACACCAATGCGACATCCGCAGGCGTGATCCCGCTGATCCGGCTCGCCTGTGCGATGCTGACGGGCCGGACGCGGGTCAGCTTTTCGCGAGCCTCGTTTCGCAACTGAGCAATCCTGGCGAAATCGAAGTTCGCTGGAATGCGCTTTTCCGCCAGCCGCTGTTGGCGATCAACTTGTTGTTGTTGACGCGTCACATAGCCCGAGTACCTCGTGTCATATTCGACTTGCAAACGCACTTCTTCGGAAGTGTCACCCAGTTCGGGCAACCGCTGTACCAATGCGGACCATTCAACTTCTGGCCGTCGCAAGTACTTGGCCAGCGTCACGCCCTCGGTACGATTGGTTTCCAAGAGTTCGCTGATCCGCTCGATTTCATCTACTTTTTTCTGCAATCGTCGCCAACGGCGTTCGTCGACGAGTCCAACTTCACGGGCCGGCGGAGTCAGCCGTCGGTCGGCATTGTCTTGGCGCAGTAACAGCCGGTATTCGGCGCGACTGGTGAACATTCGATACGGTTCGTCGACTCCACACGTGACGAGGTCGTCGATCAGTACGCCGATATAGGCTTGTTCGCGACCGAGCACCAGCGGCTCGTCGCCGCGCAGTCGTAGCGCGGCGTTGGCACCGGCGATCAACCCCTGCGCGCCGGCTTCTTCGTAACCCGTCGTGCCGTTGATTTGCCCCGCAAAGTAGAGGCCCTGAATGTTCTTGGTCTCCAGAGACGGCCACAGCTGATCCGGTGGACAGAAGTCGTATTCAACGGCATAACCGTACCGCATGATCTGAGCGTTCTCTAATCCGGGGATCAAACGGAACATGGCGTCCTGCACGTCGCGCGGAAGGCTGGTCGAAATCCCGTTGACGTAGACCTCTCGAGTCTGGCGACCTTCGGGCTCGAGAAACAGCTGATGCTGATCCTTGTCCGCAAAGCGAACGACCTTGTCTTCGATCGACGGGCAATAGCGTGGTCCATTCGATTGAATCTGTCCGCTGTACATCGGTGCCCGCTGCAGATTTGCGTGGATCAAATCGTGAACCGCCGTGTTGGTGTACGTGATCCAGCAAGGTATCTGTTCGGTCTGCACACTGTCTGACATAAACGAGAACGGCTGAGGCGATTCGTCACCCGGCTGGCGCTGCGTCTTGTCGTAGTCGATGGTCCGCCCGTTCAACCTGGGCGGCGTGCCGGTTTTAAAACGTTCGAGCCGAAAACCCAGTCGTCGCAACGCTCCGCTGATCCCCGCCGAGGTCCCCTCCCCTGCTCGTCCACCCGGCGTCTTTGCTTCTCCGGTATGCATTAATGCTCGCAAAAAGGTGCCAGTGGACAGAATGACGGCTGGCGCGCGATAGATGGCGTCGCCTAGGACGCGGACGCCGATGACTCGGTGCGTGTCACCGTGTTGTTCGATCAACAGATCTTCAACAATCTCCTGACGCAGTGTGAGATTCTCTTGCTCCTCGACAATGCGTTTGACTTCCTGCTGGTAGGCCTTTTTGTCGGCCTGGGCACGAGGGCTGTGCATGGCCGGGCCTTTGCGGAGATTCAGAAGACGAAACTGAATACCCGTCGCATCAATGGCCTGACCCATCGCACCGCCCAGGGCATCGATTTCGCGCACGATTTGGCCCTTGGCAACACCTCCAATGGCCGGATTGCAACTCATTTGGCCGATAGTATCGAGATTGGTGGTCAGCAACCCAACCTGGGCTCCCATCCGCGCGGCAGCCAATGCTGCTTCAGCCCCGGCGTGTCCGCCGCCAATCACCAGAACATCGAATTGGTACTCTGCTTGAGACATCCCGCCATCGTATGTCGCCGGGGCCAAGAGCGTAAGCCGTCAGAATCCTGCCTCATGCCTGACCACTGCAAAGCACGAAGGATCGCTCGAGGAATGAGTGTCCGATAGTCGCCTTTCGCTCCGCGAAAGGAACGTGCTTTCGCGGAGCGAAAGACGACTTTAACAGACCGAACACTGCTAACGCAGCCTTGGTGTCATTTTCACGTCGTCAAAGGAAAGCTCCCCCGTGGCACCAAACAGGCCAATGCGGAGAATGCCCTCGCGAGTCTGCAGTGGCACGCGGAATGTCTTCGATTCACTCTTCCAGGCTGAATCACCTCGAAATGGACCCAGCCAAAACATGCCCAATTCCTTTCGATTCGCGTCATAGAACGTGATGGCAAGACTTGGAAACGAATCCGGACGTAGTGGATACCAGACGTTGGTATATTTCATTTTGGCCGACACCGTCAGTTCGGCAACCTGACGCCCGTCAATGGGGAAGCCCTGCAGTAGGTGAGCGCTGCGCCCCTGCTGTTCGTTTTTGAACGTGACGAAATGTTCACCCTCAGGAGCCACCGGATCCGTTTCCCAAGTCAACAGGCGCTGATAATACCAGCCTGTTACGAAACCGTTTTCACCCGGCTTGCGCTCGAAGTTTCCGTTCACCGCCCGCGGATTGGCAGGATCAGGTTGGACGGCGCGCTGGTCTTCGGCACGTCCCGTCATCGGGACAAACAGGGTCGGCCGTAAGGCTTCGGCCTTGAGTTTGCCATCCTTTTTTCGGAACACATACAAGGTCTGTTGATAGCGCTGCCCGACGGGAATCACCATCATGCCGCCTTCACGCAACTGTTGGATCAACGGAAGTGGCGGCTTTTCCGGCGAACAGGTCACAATGATCTTGTCGAACGGCGCGTGTTCCGGCCAACCTTTGAAACCGTCACCGATTTTGGTAGACACGTTGTCATACTTGAGCCGTTTCAATGTCCGTTCGGCTTTCCGCCCAAGTTCTGGAATAATCTCGATGGAATA
The DNA here is from genome assembly GCA_002685655.1 of Planctomycetaceae bacterium. The sequence goes on along the minus strand of NYXM01000025.1, from coordinate 17,780 downwards.
GACGTCCCTTACCAACGGGCTTAGCACGGCTGCTTGAAATCCGCTGCCAGTACCGATCTCCAGAACCTTGTCAGTAGGTTTGGTCTCCAAGACTTCTGTCATGAAGGCGACAATGAAAGGCGACGAAATCGTCTGCTGGTGGCCGATCGGCAAAGCCATGTCAAAATAGGCCTGACTGCGCAACTTGCGTTCCACGAATTCGTGGCGTGGAGTGTCCAACAGCGACTGGATCACACGTCGGTCGGTCACTCCAGCACCGACGACGGCCAAATCGACCATCTTGCGACGAACGGCCGCGAAAGGATCATCCCTTTGTCCGCGAATTGCCTCCGTGGTGGTGGAGATGCAAACCAGAAACATCACGAATCCAATCAGGTGTCGAGCGGACTTCATGGTATTTTCCCTGTGGACGTGTTCAACGGGCAGCTGGCGCTGAGTCAATTGACGCCAATTCCGACGTTGCCCCGTGAACTTCAATTATAGCCAATCGGTTCGGTGTTGCGTCATGCTTTCACAGCAACCCACGTTCGGCGGGGGCTTGCATCTGGCCGTGCGCTCTGAAAAACTGCTGCAAACCGTTCATTCCACACGCCTCACCGTCATTTGGTCTCGCCATGAAAACGAATCCTGTCAAAGAAAAACTTCGCAACGGCCAACCCTCTTTCGGCACTTGGTTATCGCTGGGAGACCTGTTCGCCACGCGCGTCCTGGCACGAAGCGGATTTGACTGGCTAACGCTGGACATCGAACACGCGGCTGTCGACTGGTCTCAAGCGACCACGGTTTTCGCCGCCATTGCCGACGCAGGTTGTGTTCCCTTGGCGCGTGTCCCCGAGGGCAGCCATCACTACATCAAACGCGTGTTGGACGCCGGTTCCACGGGTATCGTCGTCCCAATGGTGGACACCGTCGAACAAGCCAAGACGGCCATCGCTGCGGCCAAGTACCCACCGACCGGCAACCGTAGCGTTGGCGGCGGGATGCATTCGCTGAATTTTGGTACCACGGCTGGAGAATATTTCGAACGGGCCAACGACGAAATCCTGGTCGTGTTGCAAACGGAAAGTCCACAAGGCGTCGAAAACGCTGAAGAGATCTACAGTCTTCCAGGTTGCGACGCGATCTTCATCGGCCCGAACGATCTCCGTTTTCAAATGCGGGCACCCGACGGGACCTTTCCGTCTGCCGAAGAGCACGAAGCGATGATCCAGCGCGTCATTGAAATCGGCAAGAAAGTCGGTACGCCGACGGGTATCCATGCCATGGATCCTACGTCGGCCCGAGACCGCGCTAACCAAGGTATGCAGTTCCTGGCTGTTGGCAGCGACTTGCGGATGATGACGTTCAAGGCGCAAGAAATCATCTCGCAACTTAATCCAGCCAAAGAGGCTAAGGATCTCGCGCGGTATTAGATCGGCCCTGCCGTTCCACATTACTTCGAACGATTCGTCCGATACAGCATCGATTGCCAAACATGAGCGTTTACCTGCTGACGACGCTGGACACCAAAGGCGACGAAGCGGCATTGGTGCGCAGTCAACTCGTCCATCTCGGCATCGACGTGGTGTTAGTCGACACGGGTTGCCTGGGAAAACCCACCGTGGCGGCAGACATTTCCCGCCAGCAGGTGTTCACGGCTGCTGGGACATCTTTGGACGAAATGGTATCGGGCAGCGATCGTGGCGTCGCGGTGACCCGGGCTGCCGAGGGCGCGCGGAAGATCGTCCAGGAGGCACACTTGGCGGGCAAGGTCGATGGAGTGCTTGGCATGGGTGGTTCGGCTGGCACAACGATCGGGACTTCCGCGATGCGAGGCCTGCCTCTTGGCGTTCCCAAGTTGATGGTCAGCACGCTCGCATCGGGGCAGGTCCGCCCTTACGTGGGTGATAAGGACATTCTGATGATGAACTCGGTGGTCGACATCGCAGGGATCAATCGCATCAGCCGGCAGATCCTGACCGGTGCCGCCGCGGCGATGGCGGGGATGGTTCGCGCGGCCAGCGACAATGCTGACGCATCACGGGAGACGTCGACTGGCGACGACAAGCCACTGGTCGCCGCGTCCATGTTCGGCGTCACCACACCGTGCGTCGAACACGCCCGAGGAGTACTCGAAGCGGCTGGCTACGAGGTGTTGGTGTTCCACGCCACCGGCAACGGAGGTCAAGCCATGGAGTCATTGATCGATGAGGGCCTGTTGGCGGGTGTGCTGGACATTACGACTACGGAACTTGCCGACGAATTGGTTGGCGGAGTCTTGTCGGCTGGCTCGGATCGCCTGACGGCAGCGGCGCGATGCGGCGTTCCCCAGGTTGTATCAGTCGGCGCAACGGACATGGTTAACTTCGGCAGCCGAGATTCCGTCCCCGCCAAATTTGAAGGCCGCCAATTCTACCAACACAATGCCACGGTCACCCTGATGCGCACGACCGCAGACGAATGTGCTCTGTTGGGTGCCGAAATCGGTCGCAAAGTAGCATCCGCGGGCGAAAACGCCACGGTGATGCTGCCGTTACAGGGTGTCTCCGCGATTGACCGCGCCGATCAACCGTTTGATGACCCTCTGGCTCGTGAAGCACTGTTCGAGGGAATTCGTAATCATCATGGTCGGGCCGAGTTGCTCGAACTGGACCACCACATTAACGATACCGCATTTGCAGACGCCGCGGCGCAGAAGTTGATCGAGATGATCAAAGAAAGACGATTCGATGGGACTGTTTCAACGTGACGAGATACTGAACCGCATCCGCTCGAAAGTCGCGGACGGCAAACCAATTGTCGGCGGTGGTGCCGGCACGGGGATTAGTGCCAAACTATCCGAAGCGGGTGGGGTCGACCTTTTGGTGATTTATAACTCGGGACGCTTTCGTATGGCAGGCCGTGGGTCGATGTCGGGGATGATGCCTTACGGCGACGCCAACGCCATCGTGATGGACATGGCACGAGAAGTGATTCCCGTCGTTAAACATACTCCAGTCTTGGCTGGCGTCTGCGGCACTGATCCGTTTCGGTTGATGAAGCTGTTTCTTCGCGAAGTTGATGCCGCCGGTTTCTCCGGTGTACAGAATTTTCCCACCGTCGGTTTGATTGATGGAAAATACCGGCAGAACCTGGAAGAGACGGGGATGAGCTACGGCTTGGAGGTCGACCTGATTCGGACTGCGCACGAACAAGGCATACTCACTACGCCTTACTGTTTCAACCCAGACGAAGCGGCCTCGATGGCCGCCGCCGGTGCCGACATTCTGATCCCGCATATGGGACTTACGACTAAAGGTAGCATCGGAGCTGAAACTGCCGTGACGCTCGAATTATCTGCCCAAAGCGTTCAGGCCATGCACGACGCCGCCAAGCGGGTCAATCCTGACATCCTGGTCCTTTGCCACGGCGGTCCAATTGCCGAACCTGCGGATGCACAGTACATCCTTGATAACACGGAAGGGATCGTCGGCTTTTATGGTGCTAGTAGCATGGAGCGGCTGCCCGTCGAACCCGCGATCACCAATCGTGTCCGAGAGTTTTGCGCATTAACAATTTAGACGAGGGAGCGGTGTCCGGCTGGTCTCGCTAACGTCGGCAACTCTCAAGCCGTTTTCCCATACCGCACCGTCTTTTGTCGAGCTGGCTCCGGCGCGAATTGGTGTCGGCGGAGCCAGTCCCAAGCATCCTCCACCGCTTCCTCCGCCGGGCGAAATCGGTAGCCGAGTTCGTCAATCGCTCGTTGGCTGCTAAAGCAAGTCCGCATCGAAGATAAACTCAACGAGGCGGAATTCACCAGCGGCTCACGGCCGGTAAGACGATGCCTCATATCGATGCCAACACCGGCAAGCCAGCGATTGATGGGGCCAAGCGGAAAGATTGGGCAGTGAGTTCCGGTTGTCTTGGCCATCATCTTCCAGAGCTCTCGGTACGAGAGGTTATGGCCGGCCAGAATATAGCGACGCCCCGTTCTTCCACGATGAAATGCCGCCACCGTTCCTCGTGCCACATCACGTACATCCGCCAGGCTTACCCCTCCCGTGGGAACAAAAGGTGTGTAGTGTTCGGCGACGCTCAGCAGGATTTGACCCGATGATGGTTTCCAATCCCAAGGCCCCAAGAGAAAGCCGGGAAGCACGGTGACCGCATCGAGGTCCGCGGTATCGACTTGGTTGGCAACATAGTCTTGCGCTGCTCGCTTGCTCGTAACATATGGGCACGGCGTAATCCGTTCGTCAAAGTCCTCTTCCGTGCCGTTCCGGTCAGGCCACGCGATACCAAGAGCGTTCACCGACGACACATGGACCAACCGCACGTCTCTGCCGCGTAAAGCGTCGGCGACATTTCTAGCACCGCTATGATTAATCGCATCGTGCTCAACATGATCCGACCAGCCGATTTTCACACACCCCGCGCAATGAAAAACTGCGTCAACTTTCTCCGTCGCACGCGCGACGGCGGCGGCATCGCGAATGTCTGCCTCAACTCGCTCGACATCAAGGGACGACAACGCCTTGGAATGCCTCGCTGAAGGGGACATCGCGCGGACTTCAACACCATCGTTCAGAAGCAAACGCACCAGATTATTTCCAAGCAATCCCGTCGCGCCTGTGACCAGTACCCTCATTGCCGATCTCCCAAAACAGCTTGCCCTAAAGCGTCAGCAACCACCCCCAACGCTCCACTCAATAGTTGATCGAGATAATTCGGATTTCAACTTGTTTCTTTTTCCGATACCGGAAAATATGGTGGGAACTTGCTGGAATGCCACGGTTCTTCCAGTCTTGCGGAGCACAAAACCCGTATAACCGGATTGCGTTTCGTGGACGTGAGAATCGCGTCCGAACATCCAGGATCTGTCGTCCAGCGGAGCTGGCAAGAGCTTGGCGAGCGGCGTCTATGGGTTCTTGGTTGTTAAGTTACCAAGAGGTAGCGAAACGCCTGCCAGGAGGCCAAATAGTGGGGCAATCGGCGGCTCGGCAAGCTCGGAACTCCTTGATCGGTCAGGGGATGAGCGATGGGTTTTCAATTCCGACAGTGACCGCTCCGGCTATGAGGTAGACTTAATTTGAGATAACAACATTGAACGAACGTGCTGTATGGAATCACAGTTACAAAAACTCCGTCGTTTTGTTACCGATGAGAGTGGCCCGGCTGTCGTTGAGTATATTGTGATGCTCGCTTTGATCACTGCTACGGTCCTCTTATCGATCACCAATCTCGGGCAAAATACATCCGGGGTTTACGATAATGTCAGCGACCAACTCAGCGATCTAGGTGAAGACGCTGGAGCCGGCGGAGAAGGCGGAGAAGGCGGAGAAGGCGGAAAGGGCGGGTAGCCGCTGTTGAGTTGAGCAATAACGACGGCGGTCCTTGCTTCAAAAAGCGAACCAGCGCGAAGTTAGATCTTCTCGCCCATACCCTTGGTCAGGGCCATGAATGCGGACTCCAAGTTCACTTCTTCCTCACGAAAGAGTGTCAACTGGAAACCACCGCTGACAAGGACGGAAGCAAGGTCACTGTAGTCTTCTGTGTCTTCGGTTAATGTGACCAACAAACAGCCGTCATGCATACTAACGGCCTCGACCAAATCATGCTGCTCAAGCAATTTCGCCGCTCTGTCGATATCGTTCTTCACTGCCACGTTGAGGACGGTTCGATCGCGAACTTGCTTCATAACCTCGGCCACTGCGGCGTTCACGCTCATGACCCCACGGTCGATGATGCCAACTCGGTTACAGATGTCGGCTAACTCGGGCAAAATGTGGCTTGAGACGATAATGGTCTTACCCATCTGTCCTAGCCGCCGGAGCAAGTTGCGCATCTCGATGCGAGCCCGGGGATCGAGTCCGCTCAGCGGTTCGTCGAGCAGCAGCACTTGCGGATCATGCAGCAGCGTTCGCGCCAAGCCAAGTCGCTGCGTCTGCCCACGTGACAAGGTATTGGCGTAGGCATCACGTTTAAAATCGAGATCAACGATTTCGAGCATCTCTTCGCAGCGTTTCTTCCGCGCCGGCCCTTTGATGCGGTATGCCGCCGCAAAGAACTCGAGATACTCGATCACCTTCATGTCGTCATAGACACCAAAAAAGTCCGGCATGTATCCGACCAGACGGCGAATCTCTTTGGGCTTTGTATAGATCGAGTTTCCACAGACGTAGGCTTCACCCCACGTTGGATTCAACAGGGTGGCAATGATCCGCATGGTGGTTGTCTTGCCCGCCCCATTGGGCCCAATAAAACCGAACAGATCACCTTCCTTAAGATCAAGTTCGATGGATCGGATGGCGTACATGTCACCATATTGTTTCGTCAGGTCGTGTGCTTCAATCACGTGTCATGTCCACGATATCTGGATGCTCGTTTGTCTCGCGTGAAAGACAAGCGGTTGGCTAATCATCTTGTGCTTTGGAGCGATCGACGGGAAAAACAACTCGGCAGAATGTCCAATGGCGTCCCGCTTCACTATCAATCGTCTGGCCATCAACCGAGACCTTGCTGCCACGTTCTTCGATGCGTCCGATCAAGACCGCGCGACCACTAATTAGATGGGAGCTAATATCGATATAGTCCTGATACCGATTGGACAATTTCGTGTATTGGTCACCACCGGCGACGTCCTGGAACATCATCATTTCCATGATCCGAGGCACTTCAAAGCTGGTCGGATCCCAAGGCGTAGCAATATCCTTCATTTCCTGAACTTCGCGCCGGGTCAGTCGCCACTGTAGATTCCTTGGCTGTTCGTCTTCGGCGCGGGCCATTTGGCCGGGTTTCAGACGGCCGCGAGTCCGGTCCAAATGGTACGCCCACACGGAGAAGAAGATCATACATTCGTGCAGTTCAACGTCCAACGGATTGACGACTGTCCCATGCAACAGGCCATCCACGTCGGCTGCCAAATCCGTCGTGTGATCCCATTTGGACTGTTGCCACCAGCGCGACGAAATTGACGTTGTTGACGCAACCTGCATTGGGAGCCCGGCAATCACCGGTGCCGCTTCCCCGCTGGAGACAACATATGGTTCGGAGAATGCGGCTGCGGCGAATGTCGAATTCAATCCGCCCAGACCAGCTCCGGGCATACCCTGCCATGAAAGCAAGCTAGTCGTGATCGCGTCAACGTTACGCGTCAACGAGGGCTGCAGGGCCACGTCATACGTTTCGGTAATTGGGCTATAAATGTGAGCCCACGTTGTACCGCGCAAGAGACCCGTGCCGGCATCCACATCGATCAGGTCGACCTGATTGACCAGAATCTCTTTGCCCTTCAGCTGCGCCTTCAGTATCAACGCCAGTCCGACAAACCCGAAAACGATGATTGGAAACGTAACCCACGTCAGCTGCATGCGGCCAAGCACGTTCTTGAGAAAGAAGAAATCGACTGGGCCAATCAAAACGATATAGACCAAGATCAGCGTTGCCACGACGGAAAACGCCACGAACGAAACACCCTCGAATTGATCCAGTGCGCCACGTAGTTGACCTACCATGTCGTGATAGCCAACGTGAGAAACCTGTCCGGACTGTTGTTGCACGGCAGTCCGATTCTCTTGAGCAGAACCTCCCCGAATGATCTTCACGACCATTCGTGACCGACCTTCCCAATTGGAAAGAGGCGGTTGATCCAGATCGAATGCGGCAAACACGACCTGTCCAAAACCAAAAGGCGCGCGGATGACCATGGGGCGTCTGCCAGTGACGCCAACGTCGTACAATTCGAGATTACCTTGCACTTGATCCAAGACCGTCATGCGGAGGCGACCGTCCACCGTCATGGGCAATGCCGCGCCACCACCTGTATAATTCTCCAACGCCGCGGCGTTCGTAACAGTTGCGATTCTGACAAATTTCCCGGGCACAAGGTCGACCAACGGTTTCAACGGCGAGTCGTCCGGTGCCGGCAAGATCTGCTTGCCGGACTCACCCATGCACAGTACCAACTGGCCACCCATCTCGACCCACTGGCGAATGGCGGCAGTCTGTTGTGATGACAATTCGTCCAGCAGAGGGTTATCGCGCGTGGTAATTACAATCGTATCGACACCTTCGTAGCCGAACCAATCCAGCGGCAATCGATCCGCCTGTTTGATCTGGACAGCGGTTACGTCGATCGCGGTCACATCATGGGCCAATGCCTCGGCCACGCCGATGTCTCCGCCCAGCGAAACAACTAATTCGGCATCAGAACTCACCGGCAGGGGACGATCAACATACGAGGCACGTTTGCGAAGCACTGACTGAGCCCGATCGTGAAACTCGACGGTCAGCCCTTTTCCCAGGCGTCCTATTTTGACGTACCGTAGGATTGTGGTGGTCTGGCCCGCTCGAACCGAAATCTCCTTCCGGTCGATAGATCGCACGTCCAGTCCACGGCCGTCCGACGCGATGACATCCAGGCGGCCGTTGGCGGGATCTTCGCCCGCGGACACGGTGATCCAAACCGGAGTCCAATAGCCCGTCTTGTGTTCGCCGGCGAATCCAATTTGGACATCATCGATTGACGCATCTGCCTGGACATGCGCCGGCTGCAGCAGCAGCGAGCAACCCAGTAGAGCCGCACAGCAAAGCGGCAGCGACCGACGGAGCAAGAATGGCTGCGCTTGCCGCATGCAACTACCACGGGGTGATGATGATAACGAAAGGCTACAAGATACTCCGTGCCCGCTCATGCGCAAATGCCCTACGGTTTTCCGGCGTCATCGCAGACACAGGCGAACTTGCCGCAACCCGGGCAGCCGGTGCCATATTTTCGCGTGATTGCCTCAGTTAGATCCACGCCAGACACATTTGCAATGGTGGTTAACCACGCCAGAACATCGGCAAACTCCTCCATCTGGTCCTCAAGCGATCCTTCACGCAGTGCCGCAGCCAATTCGCCCACCTCTTCCATCAGCCACATAAACGTCCCGTCGACGCCGCGCGCATCGTCCTTTTGGAAGTACATCGTCCGGATTAGTTGCTGAAACTCGTCAAACGACACAATTGGGCGGGACGGCAGAGAATGTTCTTCAGCCATACGGTGAATCCAGGTTTTTGACTGCGCACTGTTGCGGCTGGGAAACTCAAGATAATACGCAGAGCCTGCCCGGAAAGTTCATCAAATGTCTGGGGGACGCGACCTCGGCGTGCGACCCGATCTTGTGTTAATCGCCCTCCAACGCTAAGCGATGCTTAGAACTGAATGTGAGGTTTGCAATTTCGAAATCGTGGGATTTCTCAGACTATTTCTGGTAGTCGACTCTGCAATCATTTGCAAACCCAGCTTAGAATGACAAGGCGAGGTGGTTGCTGCCCCAGAATTCTCTCGGTCTTCCTGTCGATATGACCCAAAGGATGTTCTGAATGGCTGACTTCAAGACTGTCGCCAATGTGGGAGATATTCCAGATGGCCAAGGAATCGCCTACGCTGTCAACGGCCGAATGGTCGCCGTATTCAATCAAGGCGGAGTTTACGAAGCGATCGATGACTTCTGCCCCCATATGGGTGCTTCACTGGCCGGAGGACATGTCGAAGACGGTGTCGTGTTTTGCCCCTGGCACGCGTGGCGTTTCAAGACCTGTGACGGAACGTGGTGCGACAACCCCACCATCAGCATCGACCACTTCGAAGTCCGCGTAGATGGTGACGAGATTCAAGTTTGCGTGCCGGACAAGAAACCGCCGAATGCTGGAGTAACTCCAAGTGAGCCGGAAGCCCCGGTTGATGATGCACCTGCCTAGCGCGTCTGTCTCACTCGATCGACATCGTCAGCTTTGACGTCGATCGCACCTCGATCTTCGTGTCACGATACGGACGCACCGTCGTGAGTTTCTGCAGGATCTGGCTGTCAACCAGACGTCCCAAATCACGATCGAACCACAATTCGCCAGTCTGTGACTGCGACTTGATCGTCGTCTTGGCACGGGCGGCATCGGGATCTATTTGCAACGTCGAGTCAACCTTGATCTGCTCGAGCATTCGACCGTCGCGGTCACTGCCGCCAACATAGGTGTAGACGCTTATCTGTTTGAGCGTCCCTAACGGTGAGGCAACGTCGCTCGTCGACTTCCATTCAGCTCCAGCCACAAGTGGTTGTTCGGGGAACACTACGACAGATTGCCGTAGCACGCGTGAAATCCCCTCAGCCGAAAAAAACGACTTTAGCCCTTCACGTGTGTTGGCCGCGACCGCTTCTTGTGCGGCTGCCGGTAGTTTGACATCCAGGATCTCACCACGACTGTTCATCGTGAGATGAAACTTCGGTCCGATCAGCGGACCAACCGCGGCGGCAATTTCCTTGGCCGGGGTTGTGATCGGTTCGGCTGCGGAATCATAGTCCACCGAGGCGATGTCGCCGGTCTTCATTGACATCGTGAGGCGATCAAACGACTGTGTCATCGTCGCGGTTCCGTCCGCGACCACATCCTCGACGCGCCAGGTCATCTCCATTCCCATCACAATGGCAATGGTCGTACGTGCGCCGGCACCAGCTGTTTCGGTACTGGCTGTTTGCCGAAACGATACACGGAGTGTTTGGCCAGCTGAGAATTTCCATCGCAACGCTTCCTGCGCGGGTAGGTCAGGAACAAGCCAGCCAGCCAGTAGCACAAATACCAGCACGGCTAAACGCCGTCCAAGTGTCCAAGGCGCAAACATCATAAATGTCTCCCGGTTTCCGTCTGCCGCGTTGGGCCTATAGGACTGGCGCATCGACCATAGTTGTTGTTCGCTCTGCGAACTTGGCGTAATGTTCGTGGAGCGAACAAGGACGATACGACAGCTATGGATACAACGATCCTTACAGAGTGAATTTGTCACCAGGATCGAGTACGACGGGTTCCGCCTCGGTGTTCGCGCGAACACTGTCGGCCCATGTCGCCGCATTCTGCTCGATCGGCGGCCAGGTATTATAGTGGGCCGGTGCGACCCGTCGTGGATGAATCAGCTTGATGGCTTCGATCGAATCCGCTGGGCCCATTGTAAACAGGTCGCCAATTGGCAATACGGCCAGATCAATCCCCGCTCGACCAATCAACTGCATATCCGAAAAGAGTGCCGTATCGCAGGCGAAATAGACCGTTCCGTCGGCCAGTTTCAGCAAGAACCCAGCGGGGTTGCCACCATACGAACCGTCCGGAAGCTGCGAGCTATGGTGCGCCACGGTCATCGTCACGCGCCCGAACGGCAGGTCGATGCCGCCACCGAGGTTCATCCCAACCGTGTTTTTCACGCCATGCTGGGATTCAAACCAGGCACTAACCTCGTAGGCGGCCACCACCGTCGCGCCCGTCCGATTGGCAATGGAGGCCACATCCGCGACGTGGTCGAAGTGACCATGGGAGACCAGGATGTAGTCTGCTTTGACGTCGTCCGCCTTGACCGGCGATGTCGGCGAATCATTGAGAAATGGATCGAGCAAAATCGTGTGGCCACCGGTCTCGATCGCCCAACTACCGTGACCAAGCCAAGTCATTTCCGTGGTCATGTTTGTTTCCTGTAGGCAAAGTCTATGGTCAAATCCAACGGGGGAGTCGTTTCGTCGTTCGATCCGCAAACCTGGCGTTTTGTCCGTTGAACGAACAACAACTTTCAGCCCAGGATTCGATTCGTGTTGATCTTATATGCTTCCACACCAGGTTGGCCGTAGGGGTTGATGCCGATCATCCGACCTTCCACGACCGTCGCCAACATCATCATTTGGAAGAACTGTCCCAACGATGCCTCGTCGCCATGCGGAAGATGGATGTCCGCCGTAGGCCGGCCGACATCGCGATATGCCTGGTTGGTCCCCGCGATGGCTGCCGACATAATATCCGGCAGCGTCTTATTGGCCCGTCGATTCAATCCATCCTGATCGTGATTACTGTGGCCAATCGGCAGCGGATCACACCTCCATTGATCCACGATCAGATTTGAAATCAGTTTGTCGCGTCGGCCTTCCTGGTGTTGTTGAGCGCGCGAATGCAAGTCGCGCGTGTTCACGGTCGTCAGCGGTGTCGTGCCTCGTTCATCTTTGCCCAGGCTTTCCGCCAGCAACTGGTCGTACCACAAGCCCACAGCCTCGAGTGCCTTCGACCAGACCGACAGAACACGAATGGTCGCGCCACGTTCTTCCCACAAATGACCTGTGCCGACATAGTCAAGCACCGCGTTCTGGCCAACCGGTGCGGTGCGAAAATGTTCATTCATCATCGCCGCGCCTTCCAACAGTCGCAGGACATTGATCCCCAAAATGGCCGCAGGTAACAAGCCAACCGCGGACAGAATCGAAAACCGACCGCCGACACCGTCGGGTACGGGGTAAATGTCCGGACAACCAATCGCGGTCGCCAGATCAAACAGCTTGCCGCTGGTCCCCGTTACCGGAACCACTCTCTGGGCGATGTCAGCAGGGTTTTCGCAACTTGACTCGAGCGCCGCCAAGAACTGCCGAAATGCGGCGGCCGTTTCGAGCGTTCCGCCGCTCTTGCTGATCACCACAATGGCCCAGCTGTCATCGACGGTCGTCGCTTTCTTCCCCCTGCCCAGCAATGAAAGCAAGCCCTGGGTCGCATCGTTGTCGACATTGTTGCCTTCAAAATACAGTCGAGGGTAGCTGCCACGCTCTCCTCGCGATAGTTCGTTAAAAAACGGTTGGCAGCAGGCGTCCATCAGGGCCTTAGCACCCATATAGGATCCACCGATACCAAGTACGACGACCCGATCAACCTTCTCTCGCAGCCGTTTTGCGGTCTGCATGATGCGGCCTAGTTCGCTGCCCCGCCGATCTTGGTAATATTCCGCCAAAAGCCGCTCTGGTAGTTGCAAGAAGCCAGCATCCAACGGATTCTTCTCGACAGGAATGGCATTCTCGCCATCGGCAAACAGTTGCAAATCGGTCTCGACCACTTCCGTGCGGGCTGCCTCTAGTTGCGGGGTCAGTTCAAGCAGTTTTTTCGCCGAAAAACCTTGGTCGTCAAGAAAAGCATTCTGGAAGTCAAAGCGTAGCGGTTCAATGGTTGGAGAGTTCATCCTGGTTACTCATGGCGATACGGAAAAATCGTCGCGGGAAAACCGCAGCAGGGAACTCGACGAGAATACCGAACTTCCAGCAGGCTGGCCACCCACCGCTTGCTTGATTATGCGTTTTTGGTAGGACAAGGAACCCAGCAAATTGGACAAATGCCACAAGGAGATCATCAATGGATATGCATGACTTGACGCGTGAACTTCACACTGAGAATGATGCCAAGATCGTGATGCTCGTCGCCGATGGTCTGGGCGGACTCCCGATGACGACCGGTGGCAAAACAGAATTGGAAACGGCAAACTCGCCGAATCTTGATCAACTTGCCGCGAGTGGAGTCCAAGGTGGCAGCATACCCGTGGCGCCGGGCATCAGCCCTGGAAGTGGACCAGGTCACTTGGGGTTGTTCGGGTACGATCCACTGAAATACCAGATCGGACGCGGTGCATTAGAAGCGACTGGAATTGGATTCGAATTGCAAACCGGGGACGTCGCCATCCGCTGCAACTTCTGTACGCTCGATGCGGATGGCAATATTTCGGATCGACGCGCCGGGCGGATTCCTAGCGAACAGAGCGCGCCGTTGGCAATCAAACTGCGCGAAGTCACGATTCCGGGTATCGAGATTTTTGTTGAACCGGTCAAGGAACACCGATTTGTCGTCGTCTTTCGCGCCGAGGGCCTGGGCGGGAACGTTCGCGACACCGATCCCCAGGCGACGGGAGTTCCACCGTTGGATCCAGTGGCCATTGACCAAGCGAGTCAGAAGACGGCGGAGATCGCTCGCGAGTTTCTCAAGCAGGCTCGCACATTGTTGGCCGATCAGCCCAGAGCCAATTTCCATACCATGCGAGGTTTTGCCGAGAAGCCGAACTTGCCCAGCTACGAAGAGGTCTACGGTCTTCGCGCCGCGGCGATCGCCGTCTATCCGATGTACAAGGGACTGGCACGCCTGGTGGGAATGAAAATTGTGGGCCAAGCACAGACGCTGGGTGAGCAAGTCGACACGCTGACCCAAAGTTGGAATGACTTCGATTTCTTCTTTCTCCATTTCAAGTACACCGACAGTACTGGTGAAGATGGTGACTTCGATGCCAAGGTCGCGCGGATCGAAGATCTAGACGCCGCCATTCCCAGCATTATGGCGTTGAATCCAACGGTGATGATTGTGACGGGCGACCACAGTACTCCAAGCTTTCTGCGCAACCACAGCTGGCACTCGGTGCCGACACTGTTGGCTTCCGACTGTTGCCGCCCCGATGGGCTCACCGAGTTTACCGAAAGCAGCTGTATTAGCGGTGGATTAGGGCAATTCAAAGCGAAACACCTCATGACGCTCGCCCTGGCCAACGCGGGGCGGCTCGGTAAATACGGTGCCTAGAAACGCCCCGCCAAAGCCGTCCCGCACCGTCGTTGTTCGCTCCACGAATATCACGTAATGTTCACGGAGAAACGACAATCACGCGGCTCTCATTCCGCGCGCCGTCAAACTCAGCCCAGTCCGTATGATCCCGATGCGTTCAAGGTAGGTTGGGCGGACCGCCGATACGGTGAATACACCATCGTCGGTAAACACCTCCCGGCAATCGAAAAGAGGAACGCGATGCGACTGGGATTCTGTGGACTGATTTTCGTCGGTCTGACTGCTGTTGCCGTGGTCGCCTGTGCGCAGGCTGTGGCGCCGGAGGTCTCATCGGCTCGCCCAGCAATCACCCCCGCATATCCGTCGCGCATACTGCGCCAAACCACATTCAATATTCCGTTCACCGTCGATACGGCTGGACAACCGCTGGAAGTGCAGCTGTACCTCAGCCGAGACCGTGGACACACCTGGAAACTGTACGCGCGGCAGAATCCAAGCGCCAAGTACTTTCCGTTCCAGGCGACTCAGGACGGCGAGTATTGGTTTGCATCGCTGAGCATTTTCGCGAATCGATCGCCCGCCGACATTGCGGGGCGCCAGGCGGAACTGCACGTCGTGATCGATACTGTGCCACCAGAATTCGAGTTTCAGGCCGCCGTCGGCCCCTCGCGCGAAGTTCAGGTTACCTGGCGCTACTCGGATCCAACGATCGATCCCGCCTCGTTGAAGATCGAATACAAAATGGGTCGTGAACAGCCATGGCAACCGGTTGCTGCCGATCAAACGACCGCGTCCAACTCGACCGCCTCAGGCCGGTTAACATTTCGGCCGCGCAACGCCTGGGTGGAACTACAGGTTCGAGCAGAGATCAGCGACCTCGCCAGGAACAAGGCGGTCGTCAACCGGCGATTGTCGTTGTCCGTCAGTGCACTCCCGCCCAACAACGGACAACAAACGTGGCGACCAATCGCTACACGCTCGCCAAACCAGCAAGAACGCCCCATCGTGCTTCCGCTGACGGCACCTGACAATGGAAACCCCATCGGCGGAAACCCCATCGGCGGAAACACTGCGTCTGCCATTGACCGGTCGGCCAACCAAAGCTATTCGTCCGAAGTCCGAGACCGCCAATATTATCCTGTGGGCCGTGGAACATCTCCAACAGGCTTCGGCTCCGCGTCAGCCGCAGGCGTGTTGGCAGCCAGACCGCCTTCCAGAAATCTCGCTTCCGGAATTCCCCTCGACCCCTATGCGGACGCCCGGCTCAGTGCAACGGAGGTCCCGTCGATTGACCCTCCAACGGCAGCTCCCGTGCAGTCAGATTCGACCAACGTTGCGCCTACGACGGAATGGAAGTCAATCAGTCAATCCGCGGTGGGGGAAAGTGGCTTCAATCGGACCGCCGCGCCAAGTGAATTCGAATCCAATCGACCGCGCAATCCGCTCGTCCCAGGCGGCGATTACCAGCCGCAACCAAGTCAAGTCCATCCACTGGTCGCGCAACAAATCGCACCGGCGCAGCAGAGTACGCGGCCCGATCTTGATGCAACCGCGCCGTCGGCAATCCGTTCCGATTCAAATCACGTCTCGATGTTGCAAACGCGTATGACATCGGCGATGCGTTTTGAAGTGGACTATGAGTTTGACGCGGCCGCGGCCAACGGCGTACGTTCCGTTGAACTTTGGGGAACGAAAGACCAAGGTCACACGTGGTCCCGTTGGCAAATTGACACCGATCGGCAAAGCCCACTCGATGTGCGGGTGGATGGCGAGGGCACGTATGGCTTCCGAATCGTCATCGTAGGGAACAATGGCCTGGCAGGTAACCCGCCCAGAAATGGCGACGACGCGGATCTCTGGGTTGGCGTTGACACCACCGCACCGATTGTCGAGATCACCACCGCGACCTACGGCGAAGGCGAACACGCGGGGCAACTCGACATTCGTTGGACGGCCTCCGATGCATCCTTTGGTGAACGTCCGATTAGCATTCTCTTCAGTGACAAGGCCACTGGACCCTGGACGACAATTGTCGCGGGCATCCCGAATTCAGGTCAGTACTTTTGGCCGATCGACCCTCGCGTTCCCGAGCATCTGTTCCTGCGAATCGAGGCGCGTGACCAAGCAGGAAACCAGGGCGAATATCGTTTGCCAGCTTCGATTAACCTATCTGGGTTTACGCCCAAAGCGCGCATTCGTGGTATCCGCCCGTTGACGAGTTCATCGCGGCCTGCCCCGTCGGACTTGGATTCGTCACCTCGGGCGACGCGCAACCCATACGCGTACCGCTAAAGCGTTGGCTAGGGCTTGTTACCTCTCGACGCGGTTGATAGTCTCACACTGGACGATCTTCCGTCGAGGTCCGCACCGGCCAACCTTCCGATGTCGAACACGCTACATGTATTCGAGTTTCTTTCTCAAGCCGATACAATGCCGGCCGCGGTTACCGTTTTGTTTGGTGACGAACCGTTCTTTAAGAGACTGGCCCTGAAACAGCTTGTGGCCAGGCTGCTCGGTGACGATGACGACGCCCCCTACACCACATTTCGCGGGACGGCCGAATGGCGGGATGTGGCCGACGAACTCTCCACCGTGTCATTGTTTGGCGGTAACCGGCCTCGGCTGGCGATCGTCGAAGAGGCGGATCCGTTTGTCACAAAACAACGCGGACAGCTGGAGACCTACGTCGCTAAGCCAAAGTCCAACGGCGTATTGGTGCTCGAAGTCAGCACCTGGGCCGCGAATACTCGGCTGTACAAAGCCGTCAACAAGACTGGTTTGCAGATCGAATGTCGCGCTCCGCAGAAAGCGGCGGGCAAGAGCAAGGTCTTGGACGAAAAACAGCTTTGCACGTGGCTTACAAAATGGGCCAAGACACAGCACGACGTGAAATTCGAGAGCCACGCGGCGTCCACGCTGCTCGAAGTCGTTGGGCCCGAGTTCGGATTGTTGGACCAGGAATTGGCAAAGTTGGCATTGTTTGCCGGCTCGGGTGGCAAGATCACCACCGAGATGGTCGCCGATGTGGTGGGAGGCTGGCGGGCGAAAACGACTTGGGACCTCGTAGATGCGGCCGCGGAAGGAGACGCCGGCGAAGCCCTCCGGCAGCTAGAACGTCTGCTGTACAGCGGTGAACACCCGGTCGCCCTGTTTGGCCAAATTGCCTGGTCGCTTCGTCGACTCGCCGCTGCGACGCGCATCTACCAGAACGCCGAACGCAGCCGGCGGAAGATGCCGTTGCGAGATGCCCTGATCCAGGCGGGAATCCAGCACTGGAATCGCAAGGGCTTGGAAAAAGCGGAGAAGCAACTCATCCAGCTAGGTCGCCACCGTGCAGGGCAGCTGTATCGTTGGTTGCTGGAAGCGGACTTGGCCCTCAAAGGCAGCCATTCGACAACTCATCGCGCTCGCTTTGTGCTTGAACGGCTCATTCTGCGGATGGCGAAAGC
>NYXM01000024.1 GCA_002685655.1 Planctomycetaceae bacterium | reverse complement strand
CTGCCACGGCGGTTGGCCACGGTTGTTCCTACCTGGATTCCTTCGCGGCGTTGGCTTGGGAATCGTGACGATCGCATCATTTCAAAGTCTGGAGCACCGTGTCATTCCGAGAAATCGACCGATTAAGGTAACGGATCTTCCACCCGATGCAGCCGGACACTCACACCCAGTTCCCGCGCGTACCAACGGTGCGCGGCGCGCCTTCTGTCTTCACTGAATTGCGTATCGCTTCCGGTTGACACTAATCGCCCAGAGTCATTACACTCGTTCGATTAACATTGGGGCGATTCGATCAGATTCACCCCTTCGCTGCGATTTTTCATGGATTGATCACAGCCAGACCCGCCTCATTGATTCAGTTGGCGGCCCAACATGGAATTGGTTGGAGGGCATGGAACGGCTCCCACAACTTCGTCGCTGGTCGCGGACCTCCGCCACTCTAAGAGCGATCGCTTTTGCGCCTTGCGCCCGTTTTCGACCCGGCGAAATTGTCGCCCACAACAATCCGACGCCACACAATCACACCGCCGCGCGCCACCACACCCTGTGGCACAACATCGGTTCGTTTCAACGCGAATCCAAGCCAATCAACCTGCACCATTGACTACTTAGAAATCCCGTAATTCAAACGACAGACGGAGAGCAAAACAAATGATTTTTGTCGCCATTTGGCTTCTCGCATTCATCGGTTCACTGATTGCGTTAGTGCAAGCGTTTCTATTCTTCAAGACCATGATGGCAGCCGATGAAGGTACACCGCGGATGGTCGAAATTGCAGGATATGTGCGCGAAGGTGCCAATGCGTACCTGCGGCAACAGTACAAGGTCGTGGGCGGCTTTTTTGTTGTTATTGTGATCCTGCTGGGGATTGCGGCCTTCGCAAAAGTGCAGAGCCCCTTTGTCCCGTTTGCCTTCTTGACCGGCGGTTTCTTTTCTGGGTTGGCAGGCTGGTTCGGCATGAAGACCGCCACGTGGGCCAGCAGCCGGACGTGTGCGGGGGCTCAGAAGTCGCTGAACCAAGGATTGCAAGTCGCCTTTCGATCAGGTGCCGTGATGGGGTTGACGGTGGTCGGTTTAGGGCTGCTCGACATCACCGTCTGGTTTGGATTTCTGTACTACGTGTGGCCGAAGCTGGGATTCGAACACCTTTCCTTGACTGACATTACCGTTACCATGCTCTGCTTCGGCATGGGGGCAAGTGCCCAGGCGCTGTTCGCCCGTGTTGGTGGCGGTATTTTCACCAAAGCTGCCGATGTGGGCGCTGATTTAGTCGGCAAGGTCGAACAGGGCATTCCCGAAGATGACCCGCGCAACCCCGCCACGATTGCCGATAACGTGGGCGACAATGTGGGTGATGTGGCCGGCATGGGGGCCGACCTTTACGAATCCTATTGTGGCTCGATTTTGGCGACGGCAGCGTTGGGTGTGGCCGCTTTCCACACTCCCGAACTAGTGCCAGCTGGGATGCCTCCCGTCAATGCACAGCTCTATTCTCTGTTCCTTCCAATGGCGATTGCCGGCGTCGGGATCTTTCTGTCGATTCTTGGTATCTACATGGTCCGCACGGGCGAAGATGCGACGCAGAAGAACCTCCTAGCCGCATTGGCCTGGGGCATCAACTGGTCGACCGGCTTAGTGGCCGTTGCTGCCGTGGTGCTGTCTTACCTGTTGATGCCTTCCACCGAGGCGACGCGAACGTTTGGCATCCCCGGAGTCGCCTTCAGCATCATCGTCGGCTTGGCTGCCGGCTGGGTGATCGGCAAATGGACGGAATATTCGACGAGCGACGAGTTCACGCCGACTAAGAACCTGGCCGAGCAAGCTGTGACCGGCCCCGCCACCTTGATCATTGGCGGAGTCGCGGACGGCATGATGAGCGTTTGGGTCCCTGTCATTACCGTTTGCGCGGCGACGTTGATGGCTTTTGGATTTGCCTCCGGCTGGAATTATGGCGATGTCAATTACTTTGCGATTGGTCTCTACGGTGTTGGCATCGCCGCAGTCGGAATGCTCAGCACGCTGGGCATTACGCTGGCCACCGACGCCTACGGCCCGATTGCCGATAATGCGGGCGGGAACGCGGAAATGGCCGGTCTGGAACCGATTGTCCGGGAAAGGACCGACGCGTTGGACTCGCTGGGCAACACGACGGCTGCGACGGGCAAAGGATTTGCCATCGGTTCTGCGGCTCTGACCGCCTTGGCATTACTGGCCGCCTATGTCGAAGAGGTCCGTGTCGGCTTCGAGCGGTGGGGTGACGAAGTCGTTGCGTCGGTTCCGGCGGAGGGAATCTACAAACTCTCCACTGGTTTCGTCGTCGAGAAGAAGGCCGGAGAATCCACGAAGTACCTGGCGATGCCGAACCAAACGCGGCGTCCTGACGTGAAGGCGGATTGGGAAGCCGTCGGACGCGATCAATGGCCGGCCAAACTGGATGAGTCATTGTTTGGGCCGCGTGATGAAGATGGCGAGTTGAGTTTTCGCACTGGCGACCGCCTGGTGGCGGTCAAAGAAGCGACTTTGCCAGACTTTACCACCTACTACGACGCGTCCTTGATGAATCCGAAAGTCCTGGTGGGCGTCTTCCTTGGTGCGATGGCCACGTTCGTCTTTTGTGCGATGACGATGAAAGCAGTGGGCCGCGCTGCCAAGGGGATGGTGGAAGAAGTTCGTCGCCAATTCCGTGAGAAACCGGGAATCATGGAGGGCACCGAAACTCCTGATTATGCGGCACCCGTTGCTATTAGCACGGTGGCGGCCCAACGAGAAATGGTTCTTCCGTCTCTGTTGGGTCTGGCAACACCAATTGTCGTGGGCCTTGTGTTGGGCGTTGGGGGCGTGCTCGGGCTGCTGGTGGGAACGCTCACCTGTGGCTTCTGCGTCGCCATCTTCATGGCCAACGCCGGTGGCGCTTGGGACAATGCCAAGAAGTACATCGAAGCCGGTCATCACGGCGGCAAAGGTTCCGATGCGCATAAGGCAGGTGTCGTCGGCGATACCGTGGGCGATCCATTCAAGGACACCAGCGGTCCCAGCCTGAATATCTTGATCAAGCTGATGAGCATGGTCAGCGTGGTCGTGGCGGGACTGGTTGTTCGTTACAGCCTGATGGCGATGGGGATTTTTTGACTACATTCCCGGTGCCGGGAGGTTGCTACTGCCCATCAGCGACTGGTCAATCGCTCGGGCCGCACCGCGACCTTCATTGATGGCCCAGACGACTAACGACTGGCCTCGGCGGCAGTCGCCGGCGGCAAAGACCTTCTTGATGCTGGTCGTGAACTTCCCATGCTCGGCCTGGTAATTGGTGCGGCCGTCGTGCTCGATGCCCAGCATGTTCGACACTGTCTGCTCAGGTCCCAAGAAACCCATCGACAAGAAAATGAGGTCGCACTCCCAGGTCTTTTCGGAACCGGGAACCTCACTAAACGGCGCTTTCTCCGTCGGCTTCTTCCAATCAATATTCACCGTCTTGATTCCGGCGACATTTCCTTTTCCATCGTCTAGGTACTGCTTCGAGAGGATCGAGTACGTTCGCGGGTCCTGGCCGAATTTCTCTCTGGTTTCGGAATGCGAATAGTCAACACGAGAGATTCGAGGCCACTGGGGCCAGGGGTTGTTGCTAGCGCGTTTCATCGGCGGTTTGTCTAGCAGTTCAAAGTTGATCACACTTGCACAACCGTGCCGCAAGGACGTGCCAATGCAATCCGCGCCCGTATCGCCGCCGCCAATCACAATGACACGTTTGCCCTTTGCGTTGATCATTGCCACGTCAGCCAATTTAGAATCAAGCAAACTCTTGGTGTTCCGTGTCAGGAATTCCATGGCGAAATGAATGCCAGCGAGTTCACGTCCTTGAATCGGCAAATCGCGAGGTCGCGTCGCGCCGGTGGCCAACAGCAGCGCATCGTTTTCTTCGAGCAGCTGGTTGGGGTCGAGATATTGCATCCGGCAGCCGCGTTCCTGCATGATCCGCGTCACGTGGCCCGGCGGAAGATCTTCCACCTTGCCAATGTGAGCGTTGGTGACGAACGTGATTCCCTCGGCGGTCAGCAAGTCGACGCGACGCTGCACGACCCCCTTTCCCAGTTTCATGTTGGGAATGCCGTACATCAGCAGGCCGCCAATTCGATCCGCTCGTTCGTAAACGGTGACGGTGTGGCCCGCTTTGTTCAGTTGAGCGGCGGCTGCCAGCCCTGCCGGCCCGGAACCAACAATTGCCACCTTCTTGCCCGTCCGCTTCTGCGGCGGAGTAGGCTTGACCCAGCCTTCGGCAAACCCACGGTCGATGATTGCGTTTTCGATGTTCTTGATCGTGACGGCCGGGTCCGTGATCCCGAGCACGCAGGCACCTTCGCATGGTGCGGGGCAGGCCCGACCAGTGAATTCGGGAAAGTTGTTGGTCCGATGCAAGCGATCGAGCGCTTCGCGCCAGCGTCTCTGATAAACCAAATCGTTCCATTCCGGAATCAGGTTGTCGATTGGACACCCACTGTTCGACTGACAAAACGGAACTCCGCAATCCATGCAGCGAGCGGATTGCGTCCGCAAGTGATCCTCGTCCGCTTCGGTATAGATCTCCTTAAAGTCGCTAATGCGGGCCAGGGGCGGGCGATACGGCACCGGATGACGTGGGAACTCTTTGAAGCCTGTTGGTTTTCCCATTTCTCAATTCACTCTGATCGTAAAAATGATGTGGAGGACCACGATGGTTCGCCGTCCGTGTGAGAGTCGCTGAACCGAAAGTTGGTCGAAGTTATGTCGTGGCTGTCCGCTCCGCACGCAGGACCAGCGCATCGTTAGATGCAACTGGAATGCTCGTATCAGGTCTTTCTTTACAGTTGTTCAGTGACGGGCACCGACCGCAGGTTGGTCGGGGAGCGGGTCGCTGCAATCGAACGATAGCTCGCATCGCTTCGAGGCACGGCCTCATTAGTCATGCAACGTCGCCTCTTGTTCTTCGTCGTGGTCTTGTCTTTCCATGAGCACTCGTTTGTAGTCGACAGGCATCACCTTGACGAAATCGTCGAGCACCTTGGGCCACTCCGACAGCACGCGGGTAGCCACGGTCGAGCCTGTGTATTGTTCGTGCAATTCGACCATTTCCAGAAGCTCGGCCACATCTGCATCGTCAACGACATTTTCCAATTCAACCATGCCCAAGTTGCAATTAATGCGAAATGCGTCGCGATCCGGGGCCAGGACATAGGCCACACCCCCCGACATGCCCGCGGCAAAGTTCCTTCCCGTCGGTCCCAGAATGACTGCTCGCCCGCCTGTCATGTACTCGCAGGCATGGTCACCAACACCTTCAATTATCGCCCAGGCACCGCTGTTTCTGACACAAAATCGTTCCGCGGCGCGACCACGGAAGAAGGCCTGGCCACCTGTCGCCCCATATAGCACGACGTTGCCTACCAGGATGTTTTCTTCCGGTGCGAATCCACTTTCCTTCGGCGGATAGATCACGATTCGGCCACCCGACAGCCCTTTGCCAACGTAATCGTTGGCATCGCCTTCCAACTCGATCGTCACGCCACTGGCCAACCATGCGCCCAGGCTCTGGCCCGCCGACCCATTGAATTTGATTTGGATTGTGTCGTCGTCCAGTCCTTGCTCGCCCCAACGCTTTACCACATTGTGGCTTAGAATCGTGCCGACGGTGCGATTGGTGTTGAGGATTGGCAATTCGATTTGAACATTGTCACCCTTCTCCAACGCAGGCACGCACATCTTCAGCAGATGCGTATTGTCCAGTGCTTCGTCGAGGCCATGATCTTGGTCAATCGAGCGTACGACGCTGACGTTTTCGTGTGGTTTGCGAGCGGGCGAAAGAACCGGAGTCAAATCGATGCCGTCGGCTTTCCAGTGGTCGATTGCCGAGGCGGAGTCCAGTACGTCCACACGTCCGACCATATCGGTGAACTTTCGGAATCCCAACTTCGCCATATACTGCCGAGCTTCTTCAGCCACCATGAACAGATAGTTGACCACGTGGTCCGGCTTGCCTATGAATTTCTTACGCAAGACGGGATCCTGTGTCGCAATCCCCACGGGGCAGGTATTCAGGTGGCATTTTCGCATCATGATGCAACCCAACGTGATCAGCGGTGCCGTCGAGAATCCAATCTCCTCGGCCCCCAACAATGCGCCGATGACGACATCGCGTCCGGTCTTCATTCCACCATCGGTCTGTAATACCACGCGACTTCGGAGGTCGTTCATCACCAACGTCTGGTGCGTTTCCGCGATCCCCAATTCCCACGGCAAGCCCGCGTGCTTGATACTTGTCAACGGCGACGCGCCGGTGCCGCCGGTGTCGCCGGAAATCAAAATATGATCCGCGTGCGCCTTCGCCACGCCCGCGGCGACCGTTCCGACACCGACTTCCGAGACCAGCTTCACGCTGACTCGCGCCGATGGATTCGCATTCTTCAAATCGTGGATCAGCTGCGCCAGGTCTTCGATGGAATAGATATCATGGTGTGGCGGAGGACTGATCAGCCCCACACCCGGTGTTGAATAGCGGATCCGAGCGATATTGTCATCGACCTTGCGACCCGGCAACTCGCCGCCTTCGCCCGGCTTGGCTCCTTGCGAGATCTTGATCTGCAACTCGTCCGCGTTGGTCAAATACCAGGCAGTCACGCCGAAACGTCCCGAGGCAACTTGTTTGATCGCCGAGCGTCTTGAATCGCCGTTGGGCAAGGCCTTGAACCGATCGGGATCTTCACCCCCTTCGCCCGTGTTGCTCTTGCCACCCAAGCGGTTCATGGCCACGGCCAGGGTTTCATGCGCTTCCGCAGAGATCGACCCAAAGCTCATCGCCCCCGTGCAGAAACGCTTCACGATCTCCGTGGCAGATTCAACTTCCTCGATCGGAATCGGACCACCGCCTGCGCCTTCTTTGAAATCGATCAGTCCGCGTAGCGTGTATCGCTGCCGTGATTCTTCGTTGATTGAATTGGCAAATCGCCAGTAGGCCTCTGCGTCGTTGGCGCGGGCCGCAATCTGAATGTCGGCAATCGCCTGCGGTTCCCAGCCGTGCTTTTCTCCCTTGGCCCGCCAGTGGAATTCTCCCGGGTTGGGCAGTGACGTTGCCTCGTTATCGTGCACCGGGTAGCCCAGTTCGTGCCGCCGTAACATTTCGGTCGCCAATACATTGAAATCGACCCCCTGCACGCGACTCGGTGTGTGCGTGAAGCAGCGATCGATCACCTCCTCTTTCACGCCGACCGCTTCAAAAATCTGCGCCGCCTTGTACGACTGCAATGTCGAGATCCCCATCTTGGCCATAACCTTCAGCATGCCTTTGGCGACGCCCTTACAATACGCGGCCACGAGTTTTCCGTCGCTGCTGAATTCCTGGGGGTCGAGCCGTCCTTCGTGACGGGCCTGCCATAATGCTTCGAAAGCCAAATAGGGATTGATCGCATCGGCCCCGTAGCCAATCAACAAGCAATGATGATGAACTTCGCGCGCTTCTCCCGTTTCCAGCAAGATGCCAATCTGTGTCCGTAACGCCTTGCGGACCAGATGATGGTGCACGCCGCCACATGCCAAGAGGGTGCTTAACGGAACGCGGTCGGCGCTGACGGCCCGGTCCGACAGAACGACAAGACTGTAACCGTCTTTGATCGCTTGCTCCGTTTTCTCGCAAATCCGTTCCAAAGCGGGAACCACGCCCGCGGCACCATCGGATCGTGGAAACGTAATGTCGATAGTCCTTGACTTCCAGCCGCGATGGTCCATGTGCTTGATCGCGCTGAGTTGCTCATTCGTAAGAATCGGCTGATGCAAACGCAGGCGATGCGCGTGTTTGGCCGTCGTCTCCAGCAGATTGGCCTCGGGGCCAATGTAGCACTCCAGTGACATGATGATCTCTTCGCGAATCGAATCGATCGCCGGATTGGTGACCTGCGCAAAAAGCTGTTTGAAATAGTCGTACAACATCCGCGGCTTGTCGCTCAAACAAGCCAGCGCGGAATCGTTGCCCATGGAGCCGACGGGATCGCGCTTTTGCTGAACCAACGGCTCCAGCATGAACTTCATCGTCTCCATCGTGTAACCGAAAGAACGCATCCGTGCCAGTAGTGTCTCCGGATCAAATCCGTGCGGCTCCTTTTGAGGACGCAAGTCTTCCAATTCCATCCGTTGCTCACGCAACCATTGGCCGTAGGGGCGCCGATCAGAAAGCTCCTGCTTTAATTCCTCATCCGGAACGAGGCGTCCTTGTTCGAAGTCGACGAGGAAGATCTTGCCGGGCTGCAAACGGCCTTTCTGTTTGACATTTCTTGGCTCGACCGGAAGCACCCCCACTTCACTGGCCATGATCACGTGGTCATCGTGCGTTAGATAATAGCGACTGGGCCGCAGTCCGTTGCGGTCGAGCACGGCGCCGATGTAGTGGCCGTCGGTAAACACGATGGAAGCAGGACCATCCCAGGGCTCCATCAGGCAAGAATGATATTCGTAAAACGCCCGCTTGTTTTCCGACATAGTCTCGTGCTTCTGCCAGGCTTCAGGGATCATCATCATGATGGCTTCCTGCAGCGAACGGCCTGACATCAACAGGAATTCGAGCGCGTTATCAAAACTCCCCGAGTCGCTACAATCCGGCTCCATCACTGGGAACACTTTTTGCAATTCGGTTCCAAAGCGGTCGCTGACCGCCTGGCCTTCGCGAGCGCGCATCCAGTTGATGTTGCCGCGCATCGTATTGATTTCACCATTGTGGCTCATGAATCGGTTCGGCTGAGCGCGGTCCCAACTGGGAAACGTGTTCGTTGAAAAACGCGAATGAACCATGGCCAGATGCGAACGGTAGTCTGTATCGAGCAGGTCTGGGTAATACGTCATCAACTGCAGAGTTCGGAGCATTCCTTTGTAGATGATGACTTTTGTGGACAGGCTGCAGACGTAGAACATCTTGCCCTGCGACAACGAAGCGTCGTTTCGTAACTGGTGACTAGCTCGCTTGCGAATCAAGTACAACTGCCGCTCGAAGTCATCGCCTTCCAAGCCTTCGCTGGCCGCGATAAACAGCTGCTCCATGTGCGGCGCCGCGTGCCGTGCCGTGGGGCCAACGTCGGCACCGTCAGAATCGGTCGGAACGAGCCTCCAACCGACCAGTCGCTGCCCTTGCTCGGCAATGAGGGTCTTGACGACCTGTTTGCAATGCGCTCGCTCGGCGGTGTCCTGCGGGAGAAAGACCACGCCGGCGCCAAACTTGCCGGGTTCGGGTAAATCGGTTTTCAGATCGACACGCGCGACTTTCGCCAGAAACTCGTGCGGCAAAGCTGTCATAATGCCGGCACCATCGCCCGTGTTGGCCTCGCAACCGCACGCGCCACGATGTTCCATGCTTTTGAGTACCGTGTAAGCATCCTGAATGATCTTGTGCGTCCTCTTGCCTTTGACATGCGCAACGAAACCTACGCCACAGCTGTCGCGCTCTTGAGCCGGATCGTACAACCCAACCTTCTTTGGAAAACCAATCTGTTTAGGAACGCTCATTTGTTTCACCATTTCACAATGTCAGGAAAAGCCTGACCTGAATCGGCAGCCACGAAGCAATTACGACTTCGTACGCTACCCAGTTATCTGTTTTTCTCGTTCCAATTCGACCCGGTGGACCGAGTGGCCATTCGTTTCGGTCGATGCACTGTCTTGTGGCGCGCTTGCGTCTCTTGTGCCCCGCAACAATTGCTCGAATCGTTGCGCTGTTTTACCAAGTTCGGCGCCACGACGATGGATAATTCCAAGGGGGCGGACGAGTTCAAGATCCGAAAGTTCTGCGGTTGCCAAACTTCCAGCAGCCAGTTCGCGGGCGACCGTCGGAAATGGTAACAGCGTCACACCTGCCTCAATCTCGACGGCCCGTTTCAGTGTCTCGATATTGTCAAATTCCATCACCACATCAACTTGCACCTGGCGTGATGCCAGAGCCTTGTCGATCTCGTGCCGGATCTGCAAACCGCAGTCAAGACTGACGAAAGCTTCACCCGCCAAATCCGCGATCGCGATCTGCCGATGGGCGGCAAGCCGATGACCGGGTGAACAGACAAACACCATCGGTTCGTCACGCCAAGTTAACGACTTGATCGTCCGAGACGCTCGCGGATAACTGACCAACCCAAAATCAACACGGTCGTTCTGAACCAAGTCATAGACTTTGTCAGGATGCTGATACTGTAGCCGCACATTGGCCTTGGGATACTGCCCAATAAACTGCTGCACGAACTGACTCATATGGCTGAGGCCCACTGAGTAGATCGATGCCACGGCGACGCGCCCCGCCACCTCGTCATGCAACGTTCGTACCGACTCTTCCAATGCATCGTAGCGCTTGACAATCTGACGACATCCGTCGTAATACGTTTGACCCTCTTGAGTTAGCACGAACGGACGCTTCGATCGATCCAGCAATCGGACCCTCAAATGCTCCTCGAGTTGGTGGATCATGTGACTGGCACCCGACTGTGTCATGCCGTTGGCATCAGCGGCCAGAGAAAACGATCGCTGGCCAACAACGTCACAGAATACTCTGAGGATCTTTAAATGCATCGAAAGCCGATGTCCGATAAGCAGTAGGAATGCAACGTGCTCGCAGAATTAGTAGCGAACATGCCAGCGTATTCGCTTGATGGACCAGCGTCAACCGGTGATGGGACCTGGCGACTGTTGTCCGTTTTCCAGCGGGCCGACCCGATCGATGGCTCAGATCGTTGCCAGGGTCGGGCGGGCCAATCGGGAGACATCTGACCAAGAGTGGCTTCTATCGGAACATTTAGGCCTCTCGTCCTGGCTGGCCCGCGAGGTGGTCGATCGTTTCATGCAAGCACTGGCGCTGTAAGTACCTTCAACGACGTACCCACCCCAAGGACCGGTGAAATTCGCGCCCCCTCGGTGGTCATCGATCTTGCCTCATCGGCAAATTCAGCTTAACATCAGATAAGTTCCAGGCTTAAGCGAAGCTGCGGAATGCCTACTCTTCTCTATCTTTACAAAGGAATCGAGTATGCGCGGATATCGCATTTTCTCGTCGAACTTCTTTGCGGCACCTAAACTTCGTTTGGGCGGCCTTGTCACTGCTGTCTTACTGGTCGCGTTTTCGACTGGTTGGCTCTCGCCGGCGGCACCGCTCGAGGGCCCTGGGAAGAATGACCGACAGGTTACCTTGATTGTCAAGGCGCTGATGAAACGGGAACATCTCTCACGGCACCCGTTGGATGACGAAATCTCGGGACGTGCCATGAAGATCTTCACAGAGGGATTTGATGCGCGCAAGCTCTATTTTCTGCAATCGGACATCGACGAGTTTATGCAGCATCGAGACGAAATTGACGATTTCATTGATAAGGCGGATTCCAGTTTCGCCTACAAGGTGTTTGATCGGTTCATAACCAGGCTGGATCAGCGCGTGGAGACCGTCGAGCAGCTTGTGAAACAGCCATTTGATTTTGACAACGACGAGTCCATTGTTACGGATGCCAAACTACTGACGTACCCGAAGACCGATGAAGAAGCTAAGGCACGTTGGCGAAAACTGATCAAGTACAACTTGTTGACGTTCAAAAGTGACAAGATTGAAGACCAGGAAGCGCGCGAGAAGATATTGCGTCGCTACAAGAGTTTGCAAAGGCGTTGGCACCAAAGCGACAGCGATGAATTGCTCGAGCGGTACTTGAGTGCCGTAACCACCAGCTACGATCCTCATACAACCTACATGTCTCCCAGTACCTTGGAGAACTTCCGCATCCTGATGCGTCTCAACTTGGAGGGGATTGGTGCAGCGCTACAGGTTTCGGAAGAAGGCACGACAAAGATCACGAAAATCATTCCCGGTGGTGCCGCTGACAAACATGGCAAACTCAAGCCGGAAGACAATGTGGTGAGTGTTGGCGAGGGGGCCAGTGGCGAAATGGTCGACGTCGTCGATATGAAGCTGAACGATGTTGTACAACTCATTCGCGGACCCGCAGGATCGATCGTTCGATTGGGGATCGCCCCTGCCGGTGGTGGTGAATCCAAAATCTATAGTATCACTCGAGCCAAGATTGAACTGGCTGATAGCGCGGCACGCAGCGAGATTATCAAGCGTGGCGCCAAACCAGACGGCACGTCCATTAAGCTCGGCGTGATTGACTTACCTAGCTTTTACATGGACATGGAAGCGGCGCGCGAGAGTAACCGCGATGGTTCATTTCGCAGTACAACACGCGACGTGCGACAAATCCTCAAGAAATTCAACGAGGAAAAGGTCGACGCCGTGGTCTTGGATCTGCGCCGCAACGGTGGTGGCAGCCTGACCGAGGCAATCAATTTGACTGGCTTGTTCATCGACGAAGGACCAGTCGTTCAAGTCAAGGACTCTGGTGGTCGAATTCAGGCTTATAACGATCTGGAACGTGGAATGGCCTGGGACGGGCCGCTTGTCGTTCTCACAAGTAAGTTTAGCGCCAGCGCTAGTGAGATTCTGGCTGGTGCGATTCAGGACTATCAACGTGGCTTGATTGTTGGCGATGCTGCCACGCATGGCAAAGGAACCGTCCAAAGTCTGCTTGATCTGAGCGACCAGCTTTTCCGAATCGCCAATAGACCGAATCTGGGCGCCTTAAAAATCACCATGCAGCAGTTCTACCGCCCCAATGGCGATAGTACCCAGAAGCGTGGCGTCATTCCAGACGTTACGCTGCCTTCGCTCACTACCCACATCGGCATGGGCGAAGCAGATTTGGACCACGCATTGGACTTCGATCGTATTCAACCAGGACGCTTCACCTCTCACAATATGGTAAATGCGGACGCTGTGCTTCGGATGAAAGCGAATTCCTCCAAGCGAATCCAGAAATCGGACGAGTTTGTGAAACAGATTCAGAGAATCGAACGCTATAAGAAGTACAAAGACGAGAAGTCAATCTCACTGAACGAAAAAGAATTCTTGGCGCGGCGCGAATCCGACCGTGATGCCGAGAAGGAAGAAGAAAAACAGTTCGACGAGTCGTCGGAAAAGGATGATAAAGTCTTCTCGGACGACTTCTACAACAAAGAAGTTACTGCCATCACGTTGGATTACCTGCGCGAACTGGCTGACAATCGAGTGGCGCAGGCCAATTGAGATCGTTGTTGGTTGATTGCGGTTAACTGAGCGGGAACCGCATCCCGTCGAAACCTAACTCGATACCAACGGGCAATCGCGCATTGGTCGCTACGTGCTCCAGTTCGTGGCAAATGTGCGTGAAGATGGCCCGTTGGGGTTTCAGGTGGCGAACCACGTCGATCGCTTCGTCCAGCGAAAAATGTGTTACGTGCGGTCGGTCGCGCAGGGCGTCGAGTACCAGAACGTCGAGCCCTTCCAATAACGACCAACTTTCCGCCGGAATCTGATTCGTATCGGTGCAATACGCCACATTCCCGACGCGAAAACCCAAGACATCAAAACGCGGACCATGCTTGAGGCGGATCGGCTGAATGCGCTGACCGAGCGCCGCAAATGGTGCGGTGGTGATGCGTCGAAAATCAAGCTGCGGGATGGCCCCCGTGTGAGTCTGCTCGACGTCCGCAAAAGCGTAGTCAAAGGAGGTGCGAATTCGTCGTTCGACGATCTCCTCGCAGTACACGGGCACGGGATGCCCGAGGTAAAAAGGCATCAAGCGAACGTCGTCCAAACCGAAAATGTGGTCGGCGTGTTCGTGTGTAAAAACTACGGCGTGCACTACGCCAATCTGTTCGCGTAGCAATTGCGTGCGAAGATCCGGCGGAGTGTCAATCAAGAGGTTCCCCTCCGGCAATCCTAACACGGCACCACACCGCAGCCGCTTGTTACGAAGATCGTCGCTACGGCACACGTCGCAACTGCAACCAATCGACGGCACGCCAACGGACGTTCCTGTCCCTAAAAGGACCATTTCGCCGTGCATATCGGTCGTGAGAGGTGTGCGAACCAAATGTCTGACTATAGTGCCTATGCTTGTTATTTGTGCCGGCGTTCGATCGCCTTGATCGGCCAGTCCGGATTCTAGTGAGATCTTGTCCGGATGGTACCCGGACCATGCGATATTGCCGGGCTGGGTCGTCTATTAAGTGAGCCGCCTGTTGAGACTTCTGTCCAGACTGGCCTGAACGCTGGAATCGTACCATCCGTTCGCAGTTGACCAGTCTGACTGATCGTTATAAGCTACGGCAGTCGAGGACGTTGCGCGCATTTGGCACCGTCCACTTGGCTTTCACATGAGTACCGCCACCGTCGTTGATGGCGGAATTGCAGACTTCATTGCCACCTTCGGGTTCCCGAACATGGAATTGTTAGAACGCATCTGGGAATATATTGGGCTGTTTTTCGCCAGCCTAACCGGCGGAGTTGAGCGCACGGCGACAACTGTGTTCGGATCGTCAAACGCGCGGTTTATCCGAAAACTGCAAGGGCGCGTCGATGCCATCAATGCGTTGGAGCCCAAATACGAAACGATGTCGGATGGCGAGCTGCGCGAACAGACCGACAAATTCCGTGATCGTCTGGCGGCGGGTGAGACAACGGACGACATTCTGGTGGAGTGCTTTGCGGTTTGTCGTGAAGCCGGGCGTCGGTGGCTGGAAATGCGCCACTATGACGTTCAGCTGATCGGCGGCATGGTGTTGCACAGTGGTACTATTGCAGAGATGGTAACCGGTGAAGGCAAGACCCTTGTGGCAACTTTGCCGGCCTATTTGAACGCCCTAGAGGGTAAGGGTGTCCACGTGGTCACGGTCAACGATTATTTGGCACGCCGTGACATGGAGTGGATGGCACCGATTTACATGGGTCTTGGGTTGACGGTCGGCACAATTCAAAACGACATGGAAGTTCGTGATCGCCAGAAAGCGTACGCCTGCGATATCACCTACGGCACGAACAACGAGTTTGGTTTTGACTATTTGCGTGACAACATGCGGCCAGCGGCTCGCGGCGACGATCGCTTTGCCAAACCGTCGCAGCAGTCTCAAGGACGTCTGAACTTCGCCATCATTGACGAAGTTGACAATATCTTGATCGACGAAGCGCGCACACCGCTGATTATTTCCGGACCGGCGTTTCATGACGTTCGTCGTTATGCAGAAGCCGACAAGATTGCCCGGCAACTGAAGAAAGATGTTGATTTCATCGTCAACGAAAAGGATCACAATGCAAATCTGACCGACGATGGGGTGCGGCGAGCCGAGAAGTTGGCTGGTGTAGAGAGCTTCTACACCGCTGGCAACATGGAATGGCCGCACATGATTGACAACGCCTTGAAGGCGCATCATCTGTACGTCTCGGACGTTAATTACGTCGTTCGCAATGGATCCGTCATCATTGTTGACGAGTTCACGGGACGTTTGATGGAAGGACGTCAATGGAGCGACGGTCTGCATCAAGCCGTCGAGGCCAAAGAGGGCGTGAAGATCAAGGAAGAGACACAAACGCTGGCCACGATCACATTGCAGAACTTTTTCAAACTGTACGGAAAACTGTGCGGAATGACCGGGACCGCCATGACGGAGGCCGGCGAATTCTTGAAAATCTACGGGCTCGACGTGATCGCCGTTCCCACCAACCGGCCGATGCGGCGGGACGAATTCTCCGACGTGATCTATCGCACCGAACGCGAGAAATTCATCGCAGTTGCGGACGACATTGAACGCCTCCATCGTTGGGACGTTGCAGTTTTCAAGAACCAAGACGAATTTTGGGGCTCGATCGTCAAGGAAGACGACGAATCCGTCGTCATGGAATCGAAGGAAGATCGCAAACGCGAAACGATTCGCAAATCGGAACTGTCGCACATCGACAGGAAAGGACGACCAGCACTCGTCGGTACGGTCTCGATCGAGAAGAGTGAACGGCTCTCTGAACTGTTGGAAAAACGCGGCATCAAACACGAAGTCCTCAATGCCAAGCATCACAAGCGGGAAGCGGAGATCGTCGCCCAAGCCGGGCGCCTGGGGGCCGTGACCATTGCCACCAACATGGCCGGACGTGGTACCGATATCGTGTTGGGCGGCAATGCTGAAACCATGGCCTGGGCTCGCCTGCAGGACACCTACGAATCAAGACTGGATGTCCCTCACGAGGAATGGGAAACGCTGGTCAAACAGATCGAAGTCGAAGAAGACATGAATTCGATTGGTGCCAAGGTCAAAGAAATTGGCGGCCTCAGCGTCATCGGCACCGAACGTCACGAAGCTCGCCGCATCGACCTCCAATTGCGTGGTCGTACGGGCCGTCAGGGCGATCCGGGCAGCAGCCGTTTCTACCTCTCGCTGGAAGACGATCTGATGCGGATCTTCGCCGGCCCGTGGGTCAAGAGCATTCTCGAGCGACTTGGTATGCAAGAGGGCGAACGGATCGAAAGTCGGTTGGTTACACGGCGGATCGAAGCCGCACAGAAGAAGGTGGAAGAACGCAACTTCGAAATTCGCAAAAACCTGCTGGAGTATGACGAAGTCATGGACGAGCAGCGGAAGCGCGTTTACAGCTACCGTCAGCAAATCCTCGACGGTGCCGATTGCCGCGACTTGATCCTGGACATGGTGCAGGAACAGGTGGAGCATCACGTTACGGTGTTCTTGAATCGCGACTTTGGCGTCGAGTCGTTTTCCAGTTTTGCCGGGTCGCGATTCTCAATGTCGTTCGATGCGCGAGATTTTCGCGGTTCGGATTTTGACAATGCCAACACGTTTGCCAAGGACCAGGCCGAACGGATGGCGGAAACTCATGTGCTCGATGCAATTGAAGAGAACCTTCCGCTCGAAGAAGAAGCCGCAGAATGGAATTGGGCGTCCTTGGCCAAGTTCGGCAATACACGCTGGGAGCTCAGTCTGCGTGA
Source organism: Planctomycetaceae bacterium (assembly GCA_002685655.1). Next base: position 9,187 of record NYXM01000024.1, on the reverse strand, counting down.
TCGTGACTTGAAGAAGATTGGCCGAGATGGCATCGCCGAATTCATGATTGACAAGGCCCGCGAGGCCATTGCTCGCGTCGATCTGTCGGAGGGGTCACCCTTTCTGGATGCCGATTTTGGACTCAAAACGGTCGTGGTCTGGGTTAGAGCCAAATTCAGTGTCGACCTTGAGCTCGACGAGATTCGCGAATTGGATGTCGCGGAGTTGAAGAAGAGAATTGTCAATCGCAGCTGGCAATGCTACGACCAAAAGGAGGCCGAATTTCCAGTCATGGCCAGTCTCTACCGCTACTCGAGTGGTGAGGGGACCCAATCTCGAATCGATCGCCACGGCTTGGTTCAGTGGGCGAGCCAGCGCTTTGAGGTCGATTTGGCCCTGGATGACCTTAAGAACAAACAACGCGACGAGATTCGCGCGCTGCTCTTGGACTATGCGTCTAAACACCAACAGCGTACCAACGGTGTCGTCGACGAAGCACGCAAGCGAGTCGGAAAAATCTTCACCGAAGGATCGGAGCATCAGACGGCGGCATTGGCCGCTGGAAGCAACGGCGCACTTCAGTCGCTTTCGTTTTGGCTGAAGGACAACTTGGATTATTCCCTCTCCGTTGATGAAATCGGTCAACTGGACCAAGGACAACTGGAAAGGAAAGTTGTTGCTGCCGTCGAAGATCATTATCGACCCGAAATGCGACGGCTTGAACGGTCGCTGCTACTGCAGATCGTCGACACCTCGTGGAAAGACCACTTGTTGGCGATGGACCATCTACGCAGTTCGGTTGGATTGGCCGGCTACGCACAGCTCGATCCGAAAGTTGAATACAAGCGCGAAGGTATGCGGCTGTTCGAGACGATGTGGACATCAATGGGCGAACGCGTCACGGATCTGATATTTCGGATGGAACAACTGGACGAGAATTTTGTCGGTTCAACCTGGGTAGAAACTTCTGCCCGCCACGACGATGCAAAGAGCGCTTCGCAAATGGCAAGCGAACAGCAAATGTCGAGTGGCCCTGGTGAGGAGAAGATCGAGACCGTCCGCAACCGAGGCGAACGCGTCGGACGCAATGATCCTTGCCCCTGTGGGAGCGGCAAGAAGTACAAACAGTGTTGCATGCGACAGGGTTCGCCGGCTGCATAGCAGTCCACGGAAAAGCAGGCTGTAACGCCGAGCAATTCGGCGTGAACGGGGCACCGAGCTGTTGTCACCGAGCTGTCGTCACCGAGTGAGGGAAAGGACGCCCCAACGTGCGATACGTTTTGAATCTTGCTTACCTTCTGCTCCTGGTAGCGCTTTCCCCCTGGTGGATCTACGCGGCGATCTTCCGCGGAAAATACCGTGAAGGTTATCGGGAGAAGCTGTTTGGGTGGGTGCCGATACGAAGTGGCGGGCAGAAGTGTCTCTGGATGCACGCCGTTAGCGTGGGGGAAGTGAATCTGCTTCAGCCACTCGTTGACCGCTTGCCCGAGGTGTTTCCCGATTGGGATTGTTGCATTTCGACGACCACCAAGACCGGCTTCGACTTGGCAAAGAAGAAATACAGCAGCCAAACTGTGTTCTATTGCCCGCTCGACTTTAGCTGGTCTGTCGCCGAGGCCATGCGACGCATACGACCGGATCTGGTCATGTTGGCGGAACTCGAATTATGGCCCAACCTGATCGCCGCAGCGCGCCATCACGGCGCAAAAGTGGCAATCGTCAACGGTCGTCTCAGCGAGCATAGCGCACGCGGTTACAGTCGAATCCGCTGGTTTGTGGAACGACTCTTGTGCGGTTTAGACCTGGTTGCAGTACAAAACGAAGATTACGCACAACGGTTTATTCGGTTGGGCGCACGATACGAATCGGTCTCCGTAACCGGTTCGATCAAGTTCGACGGTGCGGAAACGGACAGAGCCAACCCGAAAACTCGCGAGCTCGCGAAACTTGCCGGCATTGGCGACCAAGACGTTGTCTTTCTCGCCGGCAGCACGCAGCATCCCGAAGAATCACTCGCTCTGAAAACGTTCGCGCGATTAAGTTCTAAACATCCTGAATTGCGTCTCGTCCTGATCCCGCGCCATCCCAATCGCTTTGACGAAGTGACCCGCCTGTTGGAAACGACCGGAATCCCCTGGCAGCGCCGTAGCGAACTGAGTTCGACGACGTCACATGCCAGGGTACAGGTGGATCTGCCGCCGCGCAAATCAAGAATACTGTTGGTTGACACAGTCGGCGAACTTGGGGCTTGGTGGGGCACCGCGCGAATTGCGTTCGTTGGTGGTAGCATGGGTTCGCGTGGCGGGCAGAACATGATCGAACCGGCAGCCTATGGTGCCGCGGTCTCGTTCGGCCCCCAGACCAAGAACTTTCGAGACGTGGTTCAACTGTTGCGAGCCGGCGACGCTGTCGAGGTCGTCTGCGATGGCGACCAGTTGCATAGGTTTGTACAACGATGCCTGGAAGAGCCAAACTGGGCGGCTCAATTGGGAACTCGCGCTCAGGAAATCGTGCGACAACAGCTGGGCGCGACGGAGCGAACGCTAACGCTGTTGACAAAGCTGGCTTTCGGCCGGACTGCGACTGAAGCGGCCGACGATTCACTCGAACGACCTCGAATTATCTTACCTTCAAGCGAAGCTCACGTGCCATCTGAAAGGCACAGTGGCGAATACCGGAGCAACAAGTCTGCCTAACGAATGCCAGACTCAAATGCCCATTTGTCCCAACGCATCAATGGTGCGGCTGACGATGCCGAACAGCGTGGGATGTGATGCCTCGAATTGCTCGGCCGAATCTCGCAACTTTGTGATCAACGTGGATTCATCCAGCCCCGCGTGTTGTTCTTTGTGAAGTGCTGCCTGGATCTCATCGACGGCGCTTTCTAACACCGCGCGTGTCTCGTTGTCGACCGTTTCCAATGAAGCTAGTTCAGCTTGTAGCTCTTCGATCGTCGCTTGCAGTTTGGCAATCCGTTCAGGCATGATAATGGCGATCCTCTAGGGTCGGCCCGATATCTGATCAACGGCGACGTCGGGAACAGCGTACTTACCGCTGAGCAGCTCGGGCAGAACCGTAGTAATTTCCTTGGCCGGAATTGCAAAACTGGCAACTCGGCTAACTCGGGCAATGTTAATGCCGATGACATTCCCATCGATATCGACAACCGGCCCGCCGCAATCGCGCGGCCGCAACACCGTATCATGTTGAAGCACACTCGGGAATCCGCCTCGCCGTTTGCTTAACGGCCCGCCCAGGGTCTCCATGATTTCCGATTGGGCTTGATTGCCCAGATATTGTCGGTTTCCCAATGTTGCCGTGATGGTAGTCGGTTTTCCATTGCGACGAATCGCCAATGTGACCTGATCTCCAGGTTGGCGACTTTGAATCGCGCGAGTCACTTCATCAGGCGTGCTGACTTCAGTGGCCCCGACGCGGGCCACGATGTCACCTTTTTGAACTCGCGCTCGCGACGCACTGCTATCGGGGATGACCGACAGGACCTGAGCGCCTTGGCGCGTGGCCTGCAACTGGATTCCAAGCACGGCAACTGGCATGGCGCTCCGCCGCGGGAGCGCACTGACAATACCAATGGCCCGTGCGTCCGCCGTGCCACTCGCGGTGGCCAGCCAGGCACCAACTTCTGGCAGGTCTCCGTCTACCCACTGAACGGCGATCAGTTTCGCCTTCTCCAACTTCAGCAACGCCAGGTCGTGATCGCGCGAAATGCCCACTATTTTGGCGGGCAGACGCCTCCCATCGAGGAGAGCGCAAACGACGTCTTCCTTGAGTTCGCTGGCCTTGGTCAGAACAAGCCCATCGGCGTGCACGACCGTTCCCAGGGCAACTTGGGTCCCATTTGCCAGCACTCGCACCGTGCTTTTTGTGGCGGAACTGACGACGTCACGAAAAGCAAACCGCACGGACTCATGATTGCGCGAGTTCTCACTGGGAGCATCAAGCCGGCTGAGCCGCCGTAAGAAACCGGATGCCGGTTCATCACCGAACGAAGCCCGAGAACCGAACGTCATGTCGATGCCGAAACCGACGATCACACATCCAACAAAAACGAATCCGCGTATCATCTTCTGGGATCCCACCGATTACGGTTGGCAGACTAAATCAAATTAATTCCGCAAATCACCAATTTCTAATTCTACTCGCAACAACTCGTCGCCTCGACGAATTTGCAAGCGAACTCGTGTTCCAGGCTGCTTGTTGTTCACGAACTCTATCAGCGAGCCAAAATCTGTAACTGCGACATCATCGAACTTCACGATAACGTCTCCAGGCTGAATTCCACTGGCCGCGGCTGGTGAATCCGGCGTGACCTGAGCGATCTTGGCCGTGCCCGCGTCTCTCTTGCCGCGAACACCGATATAGGGCTGTACGCCTGGCGTGTGCCCCCACGCGTCACCCGCCGCCAATCGATCCCATTCCCGCCGATACGTGTCGATGGGAACGTGAAGATTGACGGTGAGCGGGGTTCCGATGCGGCTGTGAATTCCAATGACTCGTCCATCAATATCAAACAACGGGCCGCCAGAATCGCCACCAATCAAGGTGCAGTCCGTTGTGATCGAAGCATCGTCCTTGATGGACAGCACGCGTCCCACGCGAAGTATGGGTCCACGGCCAGGTTGGACACCTCCGGGATGCCCAGTCGCCAAGCACCATTGCCCGGGAGCCAGCTTGGCTGATGTGCCGAGCGGCGCGTGCGGCCAATCGATGCGGTTTGTCGTCCGCATCTCAGTAATCCTCACCATGCCAGCATCCAGCGTGCGATGCATGCCGAGCGTCTCGCCGCGAACTTGTTGGCCGTCGTGCAGGATCAATATCGCCCGTTCTCCAGGCCTGCCGGCGACATGGGCAGCGGTCAGTACATACCCTTCTTTGTTGACAATCACACCGCTTCCATGAGCATGTCCAACGCGTACGCCAACGGTGCAGGGAATGACTTTCTTGGAGACCTCCTGTATCTGTTGCTGCATGGCTCGCAAATCAGAAACACTGACCGGTGTAGCTCCCGCGAATATGGCATCCAACGAGGATGCCGCAGCATCCTCCGCAGCACCGGCGATCGGCGGCCAAACGCCCAGCACTATTGCGCACGCCAACCAACAGGTTGCAAACGCGCCGAGTCGCTTTCCTCGTGTTACCGAGCAGCTTCTAACCATGATGTTCCTCTTGATGCACAAACCTGTATGCTGAACGCCAGAATAGGCATTTCACCGGTCCCTTGAATGATACCGTATTTGATGTTGGTTTTCCCGCAGATTGTCGCGGGCGCGAGGATTTGACGGATGTTGGGATTACAACGATGGCAAAACTGATTTTCGGGTGTGGATATGTAGGATCTCGCGTTGCGCGGCGGTGGCTTGACGGGGGCGATCGGGTGTTTGCGCTGACACGCAAACCGGCGCGGGCTGCCGAGCTCGAGGAATTGGGGGTTTTTCCAATGATCGGAGATGTCACCGAGTCGCTGACGTTGCCACTGAAAGAGGATTTCGACACGGTCTTGTACGCCATTGGCTTTGACCGCTCGTCACCGCATACGATCGACGAAGTCTACGTCGACGGACTTGCCCGAGCGTTGGCCGCTTTGCCGATCGATGTCCAGCGCATCATCTACACCAGCTCGACGGGTGTATACGGTCAATCGGCGGGCGAATGGGTTAACGAGGAATCGCCCTGCGAGCCGCAACGCGCGGGCGGAAAAGCCGTGCTGGCGGCCGAACAGCTGCTGGCTAACCATCCGCTTGGCGCTCGTGCCATTGTCTTGCGACTGGCCGGCATCTACGGACCGAATCGTGTTCCCATGCTTCAACACGTTCAGCGGGGGAGACCTTTGGCTTTGACCGGCAATTCGTTACTCAACTTGATCCACGTCGATGATGTCGTGGAAGGGGTTCTGGCAGCCGAGAATTCCACGCAACTACCGTCTCGCTACAACATTGCTGACGGCTGCCCCGTCCGCCGTGCCGATTTCTATGGCGAACTCGCGCGTCAGCTTGGCGTGGATCCACCGTGTTTTGTCGAACCGAACCGCCAGTTGCCGACTGCCCAGCGGGACTTGAGTTCAAAACGGGTTCGAAATACGCGAATGATAACCGACCTGTTGCCAGGTCTGCTTTATCCAACCTACCGCGAGGGCTTGGCCAGCGTTATCCGATCCGCCAGTGAGTGAATGATCCAATGGAGATGTCCAGGTCAGCGGTTGAAGAAGTTCCTGCCGCTTAGGTACAATTTGCGTTGTTTGGCAACTGCTCTGGTGATGAGCCTGTCGATCGTCGCGCTGGGCGTGTGGCGTTGCGTCTCCACTTGAACTGAACATACGGATAGCTTGCGAATGTTGCCGCGAAAAGAACTATTTCCCAACGTTGTCGAAATCAACCATCAGGCTGGCCAAATCCTGGGTTGTAACGTCTACCTGGTGTTTGCTAAAGATGCGTGGATCCTGATCGATATCGGATACGAAGACACCGTGGAAGAGATCGTGGAGTTGATTCGCGAACTTGATTTTCCTCTCTCGCAATGCCAGACGCTAATTGCCACGCACGCCGATGTCGATCATGTGCAAGGACTGAGCAAAGCCAAACAGCTGTTGCGTTCTACGATCACAGCCCATCCATTGGCGGCCAAGCCGTTGGAACAAGGTGACCGATTAGTGACCTTTGCCGAAATTCAAGCACAGGGTATCGACATGGAAATGCCGCCGGTAGATGTCGAGCATCTGGTCAATGACGGTGATGTCATTCAGATTGGCGACATCGAGTTGGAAGTGTGGCTCACTCCCGGTCACACTGACAGTCAACTTTCGTTCCGCCTCCGCAACTTGCTTTTCAGCGGCGACAACATCTATCGCGATGGGTGCGTCGGGGCGATCGACGCACATCACGGCAGTAACTTGCCCCAGTTTGTGAACTCCCTCGAGAGGATTCGCCAGAGTGATGTTGAATGGCTGCTTCCGAGCCATGGCCCGATTTTCCGCAAGGATAATCAGCTGCTCGATAACACGATTGCACGCTTGAAAGGTTACCTTCACATGGCCGATTTTGGCACCTGCGCCGTCGATTGGCCGCTGATGGACGAGCGGGAGAAAGAGCTGACCGACGGGAAGATGCCACACTGAACCAGCCGACGCGGTACCAGGTGCAACGCAATTGCAGCCATTTTCCTCTTGCTGCCAACATTCGCAAAGCCGCGTGGACAGACGCTAGGGCAGTCGTCTCGCAATGATCGGGATCTACCGGTTTTGGCGAATATTCGTTCAATGCCGATCGTGCCGAGAGCCGATGGGTAAGACTAGCGAGGCTGTGCCCTCGGACCGACGCGAGCTATCGCTCGGTTGCGGCGACCCGCTCCCCGACCAACCTGCGGTCGGTGCCCGTCGCTAAAAACTAGACCCATTTGTGCAAGAAAACCTGACACGAGCTTTCTAGACCCAACGTCACGGCGGTACGCACGCGCGGATTCCGTGGCGACACGCGACACAGACATATTTCAGGGGGACGAACCATGCGTCATAGCATATGGACGCTTTTCGGCATTTTGGCCCTAGTACTGTTTTTCCAGACGGAAGACGTGCAAGCGCAGCAACGCGCCTATGGCCGTACTTGGGGCAACGCCTACGGTTCTCATGATTGGGAACGATTCTACCACTACCCCTATGTTTACTACCCGCAAAACTACTGGGGTAACGAGTACTATCGCAGCGCCGAAAGCCTCTATCACCGCTATCCTCCGGAGATGCGGATCCCCGTTTACAACAAGGATTGGCACAACTATTACCCAGAAGGCCGGCGCTATCATTGGGGACACCACTTCATATTGGATACGTTCTAGCGCTGGGACCAGCCCATTTTGCCGAACTGGTAATAGATCTCCACAGCCTTGCGCAGCTGGTCTATTGCAACCCATTCGTCACACGTATGCGCCTGGTCGATGCTGCCTGGGCCGAATACCACAGTCGGCGCTCCAATTGCGTCAAATGCTGGCGCGTCAGTGCCGTACGGCACGCCAATGTTGCGACCGCCACCGCCGTTGGCCCGCGCGACATCGCCCAATCGGGCAGCGAATTCCGCGTTGCGACCGATGTCCAGCCCGTTCGATGCTATGTACGGCGCATCATGAGTTACCAATGGATCGGCGAGTGTCCTATCGGCAATGAAGTCGATCACTTGTTGGTACGCCTTCATCGCATCTTCGCCGGGGAGCACGCGCCGATCGATCTCGATCGTGCATTGATCCGGCACTGTGTTGACGCTAATGCCGCCGTTGATGACACCAACACTCAGTGTGGGGCCACCGACCAACGCATGTTTGCCCAAGTTTGGCGATTCGTCTTCGGCGTAACGCTCGATGGCCGCCAAGACTCGAGCCATCCGATAGAACGCATTGTCACCTAAATGGGGCATTGAACTGTGCGCAGCCTTGCCACCGGTGTGGCACCGCCAACGTACAACACCCTTGTGTGCAACAACCACTTCCAGCAGAGTTGGCTCGGCAACGACCACCGCGTCTGGCAAAGACGGCATGATGGGCGAATCGCCTGCAGCCCAACTGCGTGCCATCGCGGTGGCGCCACCATAGCCATATTCTTCATTCACCGAACAGGCCATCACGATCGTTGGCATACCAACGGGGCGCTCCTCGGCCAAACGAGAAAATGCGGTCAACATACAGGCCATGCCGCCTTTGATGTCGCAGGCACCGCGGCCATAGACGCGGTCATCTCGGGCTTCTGGTTTCCAGGGATCGATTGTCATGCCCTCGACGGGAACCGTATCTTGATGCGCCTCAAAGACGGTGACACCGGCTGCAGGATCGCCTTCCAATCTCGCCAAGATATTCGTTCGAAGGGGCTCAACCTCTTGCACGCAATACTCAAGTCCCATTTCTTGAAACAGCGATTCGAGCTTCTCCGTCATCGCATATTCAAGATACTCGTCGCCAGCTACCTCGCGCCCCATCGGATTCACGCTGGGAATTCTGACCAAATCACACAACACGTGAACCACATCGAACGGCATCATTCGGCTCCCTTGCGACAAAAAACTACGAATCGGAAACGCATTATCCGGGTTTCGAAGGGCCTTTGAAATGCATAGCCCGGATTATTCATGAGAGCCAAGATTGGCCGTGGTCTGATAGTCTTCCGGTTGTTTTTTGGATAACCGGATGATGGGTGCGCAGAGGTCCCCCTTT
>NYXM01000023.1 GCA_002685655.1 Planctomycetaceae bacterium | reverse complement strand
GTCGTCATCGCCGGCGACGTATTCGATCGTCAGTGGCCAGACATGAATACCGGGCTGTGGACGGCCGAACAGTTTCGTCGTTTGCAGCGTGAGGCCATAACGGAAGCGCTCTTTGGCGGTGGCCTGGGGGGACTCGCCAATTTCCAGAACGTGCAACGGCAGTTCAAGGAAGAAGCCGAGAAGCTCTACAATGCCAGGGCACGCAAAGGTCCCGCGATCAACCAAACGCATACTCGCATCAAAGAGCTGACGGCGCAGCTCCGCGAAGCGATGGTCAAACCCACCGATTACGACCGGCTCCGCCGGCAAAGCGAAGAACGCCAGCAGGAGATTGCCGATCTAAAAGACAACCTGCGCGACTTGCAGGCGGAGGCATCCCAATTGCAGCGTCTGGCCAGCGCATTGCCCCTGTGGCAGCGAGCCACAACGGCCCAACGCGAAGTCGACACACTCTGCGTGCCGGCGAACATGCCGCCAGACGGATTGGCGCAGCTAACACGGCTAAAAGAACGGCAAGTGGAAATCGAGACGGAGCTGGCCGAATTCGACCAAGAGCTACACGAAGTGCAGTTGAAGCTGAGCTGTCTGCGGCTCGCCCCATCGGTGCTCCAACGCGACGGCGAGATCACGCAGTTGGTTCGAAAGCTCGAACAGGTCGAGGGCTTTCGTCGCGATATTCCGCTGCGACAACAAGAGTCGAAACAGAGAACGGACGATGTTGCAGCGCAGCTCCGCAAGCTGGATCCGTCCTGGACATTCGAGCATTTGGATCAGTTCCAAACCAGTCTTGCCCAGCGAGAAACCACGGCCACGCTGGCGGAAGAACTGAAGGACATTGATGCCCGGCTCGTCGAGTTTCAGTCGAGCCATCGATTCGGGACCAAGCAAATCGCGGACCACCAAAAGGCGTTGCAACAGCACAAGGTCGTCGCAAACGTGGAAGGACTGGCCGCGTTAGTAGATCAGGCAGACGGCTATCAAGGTGCTGTTGCGCGTTGCCAGGAATTACTGGAACAACAAGCCAATCTGACTGCCGACCGCGCCGCACAGCTCGCCAAGCTCAACTCTCCCCTGGATCAGCCAATCGACGACACTGACCTTGCCGTACCGCAGGCTGCCACGGTTACCGAGTTTCGCGAACGGGTGTTGGCAGCCGAAGAGGCCTTGCGAGCGGCAAAACAACAGCTGAACGGAGCCAGCGATGACCTTCGCGAAACGGAAATGCGTTTCGAGCAGCTCGAAGCAAGCGGCAGCGTACCGGATCGCGATCGGCTGATCGCTCAGCGCCGGCATCGGGATGACGGTTGGCGGCTAATTCGTCGGAAGCATGTTGATGGTGACGACGTTTCCCAGCAGGAGATTCGAGAGTGGATTGGCGAGGAGACTCGGTCGCTCGCCGACAACTACGAACACCAGATCACGAAGGCTGACGAACTGGCCGATCAACGGCAGGAGAAGGCCGAACTCGCAGCCAAACACGATCAACTCAAACAAGACCTGATGCGTCGCAGGCAGCGTTGCGAAGCGGCCGAGGCAGCGTTTCAACAGCGGTCGCTAGAACTGGAGGCAATGCAACGCCAGTGGCTCGTGCCCTGGAAGAAATGCCCGTTCAAGCCGCTTTCGCCAACAGCCATGCTTGATTGGCTGCGTGACTACGACACCTTTCGTGATCTTCAGCGGCAGTACGCTGCCAGCGTCGCGCTGTTGGAGACGACCCAGAACAACACTGGTGCATTTGAACGGCAATTGGCGGAGACGCTGGCCGACTCGACGGGCTCGCCATCGCAGATGCTGCTGAGGGCACGCGAACAGGTCGAGGGTGCGCGTATCGCTGTCGCCACACGTCGCCAGCGCGAACAGCAATGGGCGCAGGCTGAAGAGGAACTACAGCGTGTCGAGGGCGAATTGACGACGACCATGAAACAACGGGAAAACTGGCAGACGCGCTGGCACACCCAATTGCACGAGTGTGGATTCCCGCTGGATTGGACCGTCGAAACAGCCAACAAGGTCCTCACCGGATTACACAATGCGCGAACCGAGTACGAGAGCGCACAATCGCTGGATGAGCGGATCGCGCTCATGCAAACGGGGGTTGACCAGTTCGATCGACAGGTCGCTGCTCTGTGCGACGCGGTTGATCCACAACTTCGCGATTTGCCGGCGGAACAGGCTGCCAACGAATTACACCAACAACTCGAACACGCCCGTCAAGCCAGTCGCGACCAGGAAGAACTGATCGTTGAATGCGAGAAGCGGACGAGCAGGGTGACCGCCAAGCGGCGGCAAGCGGAGAAGACCGCGGCAGCAATCACGGAGCTGATGAAGGTAGCCGAGGCGACCACGGAAGCCGATTTTCTGGCAACGGCGCACGATGCGGAGCGACACGTTGAACTCCAACAGCAGTGCCGACAGGCGCAGCGCGATATTGCCGCGGTTCGTGGAGACGAGGATGAAGCGGCGTTCGCGACCAGCTTGCAAGCCACCGTTGCGGATGACCTGGCAGCCTGCCATCGTTTGCTGGCGCAGCAAATCGAAGATAAGACAACGTTATACGAGGCCGCGCTTAAAGAAGCATCGGTGCAGGACGCGCGACTGCAAGCGATGGCCAATTCAGACCGTGCGGCGGATTTGCAGATCGAACTGGAGAGCCTTCGCCGGCAGTTGGCGGATCAGGTTGACAGGTGGGCTCCCTTGGTACTTGCCCAGTCAGTTCTGAAGCAAGCCGTCAACAAGTTTGAACGTGAGCATCAGCCTGCCGTCCTGGCCGGCGTCCAGCAGCTGTTCGAGCAGATGACATTGGGGCGCTACGTGACCATTGAACGAAAACTGGACGAAGAAGGAACGCTTCTGGTTGTGGACCAGACGGGCCAGCGCAAGGAGCCGCGGCAACTGAGTACGGGATCGCGCGAGCAACTTTATCTTGCAATTCGCTTGGCCTTCATTCAGCACTATTGTGAAAGGCAGGAGCCGTTGCCGATCGTGATCGATGATGTGCTGGTTAATTTTGATGTCGAGCGAGCTCGACAGACGATCCAAGTCCTGGCGGACTTCGACTCGCGCGTGCAGATCATCTTCTTGACTTGCCATCAACACCTGGTCGACGTATTACACTCCGTAGTCACCGACTGCGATCCGGTGATCCTGCCGGGCGGCATGTTGCCCACGGTCGTAGCGAACAAGGTGCCACGCAGAAAGAAGAAGGCCAAGGTCACCTCAGATCTTGCTCAGTGAGGTGTATGCAGAAGACCTTGTCACTTGCGCGAGCAGATCATGGCAATTCTGATTGACGGCTACAACTTGTTACATGCAGCCGGGATCATCCCGCGTGGCATCGGTACGGGCACGCTCCAGCGTGCTCGAAGCGCGCTGCTCAACTGGCTCGTTGCAGCGTTGGAACCGGATCAGGTGGCCGAGACGACCGTCGTTTTCGATGCCGCTAACCCTCCGGCGGGCCTGCCACGCCGAGTGGACCATCAGGGTTTGACTGTCTTGTTCTCGACTGATCACGAGAATGCCGATGCGATGTTGGAGGATCTGATTCGGCAGGCTGCCGCCCCAAAACGGCTGGTGGTGGTCTCGAGCGATCATCGTGTGCAACGGGCGGCGCGACGGCGGCGGTCGATTGCCGTCGACAGTGACGTGTGGTATTTCGACCTGCGGCACCAGGGGAAAAACTCTGCCATCGAGCCGCAGGAGGAGACAAAACCGCCCGCGCCGCTCTCCGCTATGGAAGTCCAGCATTGGCTGGATGAATTTGGCGATTTCATCGACGACCTCGACCAGCTGGACACGGTACTGCCCGAACATCGGTCACAAGACAGGGTTCCCAAAGGCGAACTACCAGATCATCAATCCGGCAGTGGGGCCGATGCCAAGTTCGTTGAACGATCGCTGCTCGACGATTCAGACGCCAGCGAAGGCGACGACACAGACTTGGCCAATCCATTCCCACCCGGATACGGCGAAGACCTCTTGAGGCCGGACGCGAACCTCGATTGAGAGTGACGGCGCGTGAGACAGCCACGTCTGAGAGCTGACGCCATCTTCATCTGTTGCACACACGTCGTCTTTCTCAGGAAAGTGATCTAAGGTCAGCGTGTGGGAATCAACGCTTTGTCGGAGATGTCCTTACGGCACCACGCGCCGTCCCAGCGAATGCACTTCACCGCGGCGTAAGCCTGACGCTTCGCCTCGGAAATCGTATTGCCCATCGCCGTGACTCCCAAGACCCGCCCGCCATTGGTAACGACGTTGCCGTCCAGGGTGGCAGTGCCGGCGTGAAACACTTTGACATCGGACAGCCTTGCGGCATCTTCCAAGCCGCGGATCGACATGCCGCGCTCGTACGAGCCCGGATAGCCCTCGCTGGCCATGACGACACAGACTGCCGGCCGTGGATCCCACTGGAGTCCGTCCAACCGGTCGAGGCGCTGATCAATCGTGGCCTCCATGAGGTCCACCAGGTCCGACTTCAACCGCATCAACAATGGCTGGCATTCGGGATCACCAAATCGCACGTTGTATTCGAGCACTTGCGGTCCTTGATGCGTCATCATCAGGCCGGCGTACAACACGCCACGGAACGGCGTACGACCGCGTTTCATGGCGTGTACCGTCGGGACCAAGACGTGCTCTTCGATCCAGCTAAGCTTTTCTTGATCGACAATCGGGGTTGGGCAGTAGGCCCCCATCCCACCGGTGTTGGGTCCAATATCGCCGTCCATCGCAGGTTTGTGATCCTGAGCCGGGGGCAGCGTGACGATGGTGCGGCCGTCGGTAATGGCCAACACGCTCGCTTCCTGGCCATCGAGTCGGTCTTCAATAATCAACTGATTTCCGGCGTCGCCAAACTCGCGCACCCGGGCGATCCGTTCAATCGCCTCCAACGCTTCGTGCCGTTTGGAACAGACAATGACGCCTTTCCCGGCGGCCAGTCCATCCGCCTTCACAACCATGCGAACGTCTTCAGTTTCGCTCGGAAAACGCTCCATGATGAAACGCGTTGCGATTTCTGCACGATCGAAAACATGAAAGTCGGCCGAAGGCACGTCTGCGTTGCGGAGCATTTTTTTGCAGAAGACCTTGCTGCCTTCGAGTTGAGCGGCTGCGCGGCTGGGCCCGAAGACACGCAACTTGGATTCTTCAAACGCGTCAACCATTCCCGCACAAAGCGGTGCTTCGGGACCGACGACGGTCAAATCGATCTGGTTCTTGGTGGCAAACTTGACCATCCCCGCGATATCACTGGCGGGGATGTCAACGTTCTCAGCATCGATGGCGGTTCCGGCGTTCCCCGGTGCGACAAAGACCTGATCGACGCGAGGACTCTGGGCAATCTTCCAGGCCAACGCGTGCTCGCGACCACCGTTTCCAACAATCAATACGTTCATGCGTCACCGACAATTAAGGCCAAGCTTGAATCATGTCGTCTTTCGAACGATTCTAAGATGCTATCAGATTGGCGGAAAGCGGCCTGAACTGCTGGCAGCGGGTGGCGAAGGTTGCTCTTGCCATCGGTGCTGCAACCGAGGATGCTCTTAAATTGACGATTCGGATCCAAAGACTGTGGTCCGATCCGGCAATTCAAGATCAGGTTTGGGCTCGCTTCACAGGATTTGTCTCGAAAGGACTTGCTTCCATGCCCCCGGTGGAAGAGGACTACGATGTCGTGGTGGTGGGCACCGGCCCGGGCGGCGAGGGTGCGGCCATGCAAGCGAGCAAGCAAGGCCAAAGCGTAGTCGTCGTCGAACGAGAACCGCTCGTTGGCGGGGCCTGCACGCACTTGGGGACAATCCCCAGCAAAGCCTTGCGACACACCGTGTTTCGCATCATGGAGGCGGCCGCCGACCCGTTGCACACCAGTTCCAAACCAAATCCTACGTTTCCCGAGCTACGCAGTTCGGCCAACCAGATCATTGGTCGACAGGTCGCGATGCGGCAGGGATTCTATGAACGCAACGGTCTGACGGTCGTGCACGGAAACGCTCAATTCGTGGATCCGAACTCCATCGAAGTGGGTACCCGGCGTTTGCGTGGAAAGAACATCGTGATCGCCACAGGCTCTCGTCCATATCGCCCTGCTGATCTGGATTTCTCGCATCCGTCGGTTTTCGAGAGTGATTCGATTTTGGACCTTCCGTCTACCCCAAAGTCGATCACGATTTATGGTGCCGGCGTAGTCGGCTGCGAATATGCGTCGATTTTTCGCAACCTGTTCGTCAAAGTGAATTTGGTCAACACACGCGACAGATTGCTCGATTTCCTGGACGACGAGATCGCCGATGCGCTCAGTTACCACCTCCGCGAACAGGGCGTGCTGATTCGCCACAGCGAGCACTGCGAAGCTGTTCACGGCCACGACGACGGCGCGTTACTCGAACTGGCCAGTGGCAAGAAGCTGAAGACAGACATCCTGCTCTGGGCAAACGGCCGTCAGGGCAACACCGACGAACTCAATCTCGCAAAAGCGGGGCTCCAAGCCAATCGGCGCGGGCAATTGGACGTCAACGAACGCTTCCAAACCAACGTTCCCCACATCTATGCCGTTGGTGACGTAATCGGCTACCCGTCGTTGGCGAGCGCGGCGTACATGCAGGGAAGGGCGGCGGCCAGCGTCATCGTCACTGGAAGTGCCGACGACTTCAGGCTGGACTTGATTCCGACGGGCATCTACACGATCCCCGAGATTAGCTCAGTGGGAAAGACCGAGCGTGAGCTGACCGAGGCAAAAATCCCCTACGAACTAGGCCACGCGCATTTTCGCAGCCTGGCGCGTGCTCAGATTACAGGTCAAACCGAAGGCATGCTCAAGATCTTGTTCCACCGCGAATCTCTGGAGATCCTGGGTGTCCATTGTTTCGGTGCGAACGCTTCGGAGATCATCCATATCGGCCAAGCGATTCTGGCCCAATCGGGCGAATCAAACTCCTTGATGTACTTCATCAATACGACCTTCAACTACCCCACCATGGCTGAGGCGTATCGAGTTGCGGCGCTCAATGGCTACAACCGCTTGTTCTAATCTGGCATCGGTAACCCTTTCTCACCCCCACCCTATTGAGCGGTCTCCGTTCTCGGTGATCTGATTTGCTGCACGGGCCGCGTCAATTCGCCGCACCGAAGATAGGTAGGGTGACGTGGCGATAACCTCCGTATATCTAGAACTTTCGGACGTTTCTGGGTGGTTGACAACGATCAGTCTTGGGCTACAACTTTGTGGTCCGACTCGTGAAAATCTTCACAAATCGAAGCACGACTCACGCACTTACCGTAACTGGCTGCTATACAGCACGTTACGTTGCTGGACAGCCATGGCAAACAAAGACAAGATGTCGATCGAGGAGATGCTTGCATCGGCCCGCGCCAGCGATGGCGCGAGTAAGGGGGCGGATCCGCTCGCTGAAGCAGCGGACTCGACCGAAACTCCCGCCAAGGCTGCTCCGGCCAACAAGCCAGCATCTGGTAAGAAACCAGGCCAGATGTCGGTCGAGGAGATGTTAGCTGCGGCCCGTGGCGAGAAGTCAGAAGCCACGGGCGTGTCCGACACAAGTGCCGCAGCGCCCGCCAAACCTGCGGCGGCAGGCTCAAAGAAGAAGCCAGGGCAAATGTCCGTGGAAGAGATGCTTGCGGCAGCACGCGGAGAAAAGTCTGCGGCGGCGGCTCCGGCCAAACCAGCCGCTAAAGTGGTCGCCAAATCGGCAGCTAAGGCAGGCGTGGCCAAAAAGGCTGCCAAAGGATCCCCTGCCAAAGCCTCTGGTCCGAAAGACACAGCAAGTATTTTGGCTGCGGTCCGTTCTTCAACGAAGCCTGGCCCGATTTCCAAAGCGGAAGCGGCTGCTCAAGGCAAGACGCTACCGGCTGGCAAGAAGAAACTCGAAGCGCCACCAATGCCTGCCAAGCCGGCCTACGCGAAGACGCCAGCTGGCGCGGGAGCTCAGGCGGACCGACGAGGTTTCCTGGCATTGACGATCGCTTCGGTCGGCATCTACTTGAGTTCGGCAGTTGGATTTGGTTTTGGCACGTTGATTGTGACGAACCTGCTGTGGTTGCTCGGTACGGCTCGCTTTATGTTCCCCAATATTCTGACCGAGCCGCCAACAAAATTCAAAGTGGGTTTTCCGGACGACCTTGCCCCAGGCCAAGTTGCCTCGAAGTTCAAAGCGCAATTCGGCGTCTGGATTGTCCGAACTGAATATGACGGTGTTCCGCAGATTGTTGCGTTGCAGTCGGTGTGTACTCATTTGGGTTGCACACCGAACTGGCTGGAAGGCGAACAGAAATTCAAGTGCCCCTGTCATGGCAGCGGTTTTTATAAAGATGGAGTCAACTTTGAAGGGCCAGCGCCTCGGCCTTTGGAACGGTACGCGATCCGTTTGGCCGACGATGGCCAATTGGAAGTGGACAAGAGTCGCACATACAAAGAAGAAATCGGACAGTGGGCCAACACGGCCTCGTACGTAACGGTTTAGCTCCCACACAGGGGAGCGTTGGCAGGCGCAATTCCATTTGCTTTACGTCGAGCCGCCTCCTCTGACTCACTGATAAATACCTTTGCGGCCAACCTCATCTTGAAGTAAGTAAGATGCCTTCGATCGACCAAATCATTCGCGAATCGCAGATCTGGAAGAGTATTTTTCGGCATCCGGCTCCCGTCGATCGACGGAACCGAGTTGTCGTGATGCTGACAAACTTCTTCTTGCACTTGCATCCCGTTTCGATCAAGAAGCAGGGGATTGCATTGAGCTTCACCTGGTGCATGGGTGGGATCACGTTCTTTCTGTTTCTGGTCGAAACAGTGACCGGCGTGCTGTTGATGTTCTATTATCGTCCAACGTTGGAGTGGGCCTATGCCGACATCACGGCGCTGCGCGACGTTACCTCATTGGGGATTCTGCGCGAACTGCATCGTTGGGCAGCCCATGCCATGGTGATCACGGTCTGGCTGCACATGTACCGCGTCTTTTTGACTGGAAGCTATAAACCACCTCGTGAATTCAATTGGGTAATCGGGGTGATACTGCTGTTGTTGACGTTGCTATTGTCGTTCACAGGTTATCTTTTGCCATGGGATCAACTGGCGATCTGGGCCATCACAGTCGGCTCGAACATGGCACGAGCGACGCCGATTCTTGGCCACGAGGGCCCAGGCGCGGCGCTGCTGACACTGGACGGCATTGACATGATCACCAACGCCTCGGATGCGCGTTTCGGCTTGCTCGGTGCCCGCTTCGTCGGCGAAGAGACCCTGAATCGCTTTTACGTACTTCACTGCATTGCAATTCCTCTGGGAGCTTCATTGTTGCTCGCGATCCACTTTTGGCGTATCCGCAAGGACGGCGGCATCAGCGGTCCGCTTTAACCAACGATCGGGACCTGCTTGTCGGCCGAAATCGGCCGGACAGATGGTCTACGTCAACCTACCCTAAACGCGGCTTCGTTTGGCTCGAAGTCAAGACCCAACGGCACCGACGCCATGCATGGACACAACACCGCGGAGTTCCTTCAAGGAGTTTCCGGGTTTATCGGATGTTACTACTTGGCGCTCGCGGCAATGAACGCGACGGCTGCCCTGTTCTTGTGGCAAACCGGGCGAGCTCGCACTTTCTTCAAGGCATCGGGCCTCGCGCTCACGACGGCGCACATCTGGTTGGTTGTGGCGTTGGTGTTCACCACCATGGGTGCGTTGGCGTTAGGCGGTGGCGTTTCCGTGCTGGCAGTGCCAGGCGGCATCCGGACCATGATCGATCAGATCATGGGGCCGATGGTCTATACCGTGGGAACGCTTTTGATCTTGGCCCTGCTGTTTCTCGCGCGCAATTTCTTTGTCAAACCGATGGTCGCCTGGACCGGCTTGAATCTGTCCCTGCTTTTCATGGGTCTTTCGCTGACAGATTTCGACTTTGCTCAGATTGTGACCAAGCCCGATAACGTACCGATCGTGGCCATGGTTTACTTGCTCGGTTTCTTTACTTGGCTCGCCACCTATCGGGCCGTGCAGAATGACCGGCGGCTCGCCAATGGCGAACCATTGTTAGAGTCGCTTGACGATGAAAAAGTGCTCGTCTGGCCCGATTTAGTCTACATCGAACTGATCTGCATGGTTGTCTTGACAGCCGTGCTCATCGTCTGGGCGGTCGCGTTGCAAGCGCCGTTGGAAGAACCCGCCAGCACGGTTAAGACTCCCAACCCGTCGAAAGCGCCCTGGTACTTCCTTGGCCTACAAGAAATGTTGGTTTACTTTGACCCCTGGATGGCAGGTGTGGTCTTGCCCAGCATGATCGTGTTCGGCCTGATGGCAATTCCCTACATCGACTTTAACAAAGATGGGAACGGCTATTACACGATTAACCAACGCAAATTCGCCTATTGCACGTTCCAATTCGGGTTCCTGGTTTTATGGGTGACCCTGATCGTGATGGGGACGTTTCTCCGCGGACCAAATTGGAACTTCTTCGGGTTCTACGAGACGTGGGACGTGCATAAAGTTGAAGCGCTGAACAACGTCGATCTTTCGGAGTATTTTTGGATCCAGGCGCTTGGCATGGAACGGCCCAAAGCTCCGGAGGGTGCCGGCATATTCTCGAATATCGTTTGGATCGTTGTCCGCGAATCACCGGGGATTATTTGCCTGGTTGGCTATTTTGCCTTCCTCCCACCGGCAATGGTCTTATACAGCAAATTCTTCCGCCAGTTGTTCGTCAAAATGGGCTTCTTGCGATTCATGGTGCTATCTAACTTGATCTTGGTGATGGCACTGTTGCCAATCAAGATGCTGGCACGTTGGTCTCCTTTAAACTTGAAGTATTTCATTTCGATTCCCGAGTATTTTTTGAACTTTTAGGCGACTGCCTCACCGCGGAAACGGAACCATGCCTGCAACCGAACGAACATTTTACGATCAAAAGCTGCTGCATCGTCTGTTCGCAGTGTCTGGTCTGCTGATGTTGATTTCAACGATTTGGATGTTCATGGTCGATCACAATCGGTCGTGGAAGCCTTATCAGCGAACTGCCAGCAACGTCGAAATCAAAATGACCCGCTGGCGCGAATTGCAATACAAGACCGAAGATCAATTAGCGCTGAATGCGAAGTTGGAAGCGGAACTCGCCGCCACACTCCAGCAGCCCGTTGGCAAGAGTTTGATTGAAGCGTTCCAGACCGAGGTGCTCGCCAACGAGGCAACCAAGAGCTACAGCTTTAGCAGTCTGGATGACCGTGTTTCGCAACTTGAGTCGCTGGCTGGTACGCCCGAGGCGGCGAGCGTTCGAACGAAAGTCGTGGATGAACTTCGCGCGATTTTGAAGCGAGCGCGTTTTCGTGAGGACACCTTGCTGGGAAAACGCAAATTTGCCGCGGCCAATCGCGACAAGATCGTAGCCGACCTGGGTCTGATGGTCCGCGACGGTAGGTCTGCCGAAGCCCAACAGCGAAAACAGGTGCAGGTCGACGAAGTCAAACAGGATTTTGATGATAAGACCGTGGCCTACGACGCTGCAAAAACACATCGTGAGAAGTTGCGAGACTTGGTCAGCGACATCACGCTTGTAGAAGACGACGCAAGAACCAAATTGAGCGACAGCCAATCGGCCCTCGAGTCCTTGAAGACAGCAAACCGCGAACGCCGATCGACATATTTTACGTGGTATGGACCGCTCCCGTTGCCCGGCAAGAAGTGGCTAGAACTGCCGATTTTGGATGCCTTCAATTCGCCTCGCAAGATTGAAAACCGCTGGAGTGACGGTCTCACAATCAACTATAACTTCAGCTATGTGCGGCGTTTCGATCGTTGCACCACGTGCCATCAACTGATGGAGAAGGCGCTGCCCGGTCAAGCAGACAAGGCGGCCTATGAGAGCGAGTCGCTCGTCGAACTCGTGATTTCGCCACCGGATGCGGAGACGTTAACAGAACTTGAAGAGAAGTTAGCCGGCGACACCAGCCCGGAAACGCGGCTTCAAGCGATCTATGGATTGCGGTTTGCCGCCGAAGGATTGGTGACCGATGCGGATGTCACCGTCCAGTACGTGGCCCCTGAATCGTTGGCCGCTCGGGCCAGTGTTGCAATGGACGAAGGTCGCCACGCCGTCGAGACGGGAGAAGCGATTCGGCGTCAACTGTTGGCCGGAACGTTGGACGCGGGCAGTGGTGCGCCCGGCATCAAGGTGGGCGACGTGATCCATCTGTTCGATGGTGATCCCGTCCTCGACGCGGGCAAGGCGCTCTTTCGACTGCTCGACGCGGCGGAAGTCGGTCAGCCTGCCACAATCACCGTACGCCGCGGTTTACCTCACCCGTACACGTCGCACCCGCGTTTGGATCTGTACGTCAGCTCGCTCAGTCCCCACAAGGTCGCTGATTTTGCTTGCACCATCTGCCACGACGGGCAGGGGAGTGCGACCGACTTCAAATGGGCTTCACACACCCCCAACACAGAACGCCACCGACAGGACTGGGCACGGGATCACGGTTGGTTCGACAACCACCACTGGATTTACCCCATGTCGCCGAAACGGTTCATTGAAAGCACTTGCCTGAAATGCCATCACGATGTGACCGAGCTGCAACCCAGCCAACGCTTCCCGGAAGCACCCGCACCGAAGTTGATGAAGGGCTACCATCTGCTACGAGAATATGGCTGCTACGGTTGCCACGAGATCAATGGTTTCGAAAGCGGTGACCGCATCGGCCCTGACATGCGGATCGAACCCAATGTGTTTGCCGCGGCGCTACAGCTCAAGACAGACCCTGCCTACGATTCGCTGGACGACGTTGCCAAGGACTGGGCCGAGCAGCTCGCGCAGCACCCAGAGAGAGAAGCCGTTCAAGAACGGCTTTACGAACTGTTGAATGCCGACAAGAACTCGACGGACCCCAAGTTCTCGAAAGACACGCACGCTCATCTGACGCCGCTTCTCAAGAAAGCCGAAAGCCCCGGCCGGCTGCGAAAGTCTGGGCCCGCGCTGCGTTACATAAAGCACAAGGTTGACGCACCGTTTCTGTTTGACTGGATTCGCGAACCAGACTATTTCCGCCCAAGCACACGGATGCCGCAGTTCTTTGGACTTTGGAATCACATTCAGGGTACATCGGGCGAAGCGATGGCCGCTCGCTATGAACCGATCGAGGTTCTTGGGATTACAACGTATCTGCTCGAACGGTCGCAAGATTTTGCCTACGCCGATCCCGTCGCGGGCGCGGTGCCAGCGACGGCCGACCGCGGCCGAACGGCGTTTCAAACGCGAGGTTGTCTGGCTTGTCATACGCATGATCAGTTCAAAGACGCGGACGCATTCCGCCCGCAGGATGAGATTGTTCAAGGACCTGACCTATCGGGTATGGGCGACAAACTGAAGCACGAAACGGGACGCAAATGGCTGTACAGTTGGGTCAAAGAACCGAACCGTTATCATTCCCGCAGCGTGATGCCCAACCTGTTTCTGGATTCCTACCAGGACAGCGACGGTAATACGATCGACCCAGCTGCCGACATCGTGGCCTTCCTGGGTGAATCCAGCGTCAATTGGCGGCCGAAACCCGATACGCTCACGGGTCCAGCGGACTTGGCCAAAGATCTCAATGGTGATGGTCAAACGGGACTGGACGACTTGAATGACCTGCTTGGTGAATACCTGCGTG
>NYXM01000022.1 GCA_002685655.1 Planctomycetaceae bacterium | reverse complement strand
GCCGCTTCTGACAAGGAGAGAGAACCTCTTGAGGCGCAACTCTCGGAACTCGCAACACGTCGTCAGACCATGTTGCCACATCTGGAACGTCTGCGTGACATGGCGTTGGCGGGGCGCAAACTGGCGCTGCCGCTTGTGAATCGGGAGATTCCATTGATTGCCGATCCGTGGGCCAAACCGGAACTCGGCAGCGGTTGTGTGAAGATCACTCCCGCACATGACGCGAATGACTATGAAGTCTGGTCACGGCACGAGGGAATTGGCGCTGTCAACATCCTGAAACCGGATGGCACTTTGAACGAGAATACCGGCCGCTATGCCGGGCAGTCGATTCCCAAGGCTCGTAAGCAAGTGGTCGAGGATCTTGACGGGCTGGAGCTGCTAGGCGACGTTGAGGATCGTGAAATCGAACTGGGTCTATCCGATCGCAGTAAGACGCCCATCGAACCGTATCTGGCAGACCAGTGGTTCGTCGCCATGGATCAGCTGGCGCAGTCGGCTATGGACGCCGTCACGGAAGGGCGAGTCAAAATATTTCCCAGACGTTACGCCAACGGCTACCTCGATTGGCTCTCCGAAAAACGCGATTGGCCAGTCAGCAGACAGTTGTGGTGGGGACACCAGATTCCCGTTTGGTCGAAGACGATCGAAGACGCCAAGGGGCGAGAGGCATTTCTTGCGAGCGTCGACGGGCAGGACGGCCTGGATGCCAAGGCGAGCGACAGCCTCGTGCATGTTTGTTTGCGCGATGTGGATTCACCGCACGCCAAGTCACTGGAAGACGCCGGCTTTGTCCGTGAAGAAGATGTGTTGGACACCTGGTTCAGCTCCGCGCTTTGGCCACACTCGACGCTCGGCTGGCCCGATGAGAATCCAGACCTCACTCACTTCTACCCAACAAGTGTGCTGATCACCAGCCGCGACATCATCACTTTGTGGGTAGCTCGGATGGTGTTGATGGGGCTGAATAACTTGGGTGATGTGCCGTTTCGTGAGGTCTGTATTCACCCGAAGATCCTGGACGGTTACGGCAAGACGATGTCGAAATCGAAAGGCAACGGCGTCGACCCGCTGGACGTGATCGAGAAATTTGGACCCGACGCTTTACGGTACGGATTGGCCTATCTCACCACCGACACGCAAGACGTTCGGATGCCGGTGCAATTCGAATGTCCGCACTGTCAGACGCTGATCAATCAAACCGTGAAGAACCGCGAGCTGCCACGCATCAAATGCGACAAGTGTTCTGGCGAATTCAACACACAGTGGGCACGTACGGAAGCCGATAAGGCCCTGCCCCGCGGCGCCGTGGTCAGTGAACGATTCGAGCAAGCCCGCAACTTCTGCAACAAATTGTGGAATGCGTCCCGCTTCTCACTGATCAACTTGGAAAGTTATGGACCGGCCCAAGTCACGGACGATCAACTGGCTGTCGAAGACCGTTGGCTGCTCAGCCGACTCTCGACGGTCACACAGCAAGTAACCGCTTCACTGGAATCGTATCATTTTGCGGATGCGGCCCGGACGCTGTACGACTTTGCCTGGGATGACTTCTGCAGCCTCTATGTGGAGATCTCCAAGCCGCGAATGCAAGACGAACAGACACGTCCGATCGCGCAGCGCGTGTTGGCCCATGCGCTTGACACCCTGCTACGACTGCTGCACCCGATGGTGCCGTACATCACCGAAGAGGTCTGGCAATTGCTCGGACAGGCCGCGCCACGGCGCGGCCTCCAAGAGATCGGAGCGGCCGTCGAAAGCATCATGATTGCGCCCTGGCCTGAGGCGGACTTGGCCAGGCAGGACACCGAGATCGAGAACCGTTTCGCCAAATTCCAAGCCACACTCAGCGCAATCCGCGAGATTCGGAGTCGCCAGAACATCCCCAATCACGAGCAGATCGAATTCTGTGTTCGCTGCGACGAACAGAACGTGCAGTTGATCAAACCGATGGAGCCATATCTTGGATCGATGGCCAAAGCCACGTCGATCGGTTGGGGTCCGGACATCTCTCCGCCGGCGACCAACGCGATGATCAACATCGCCGGTATGGAGATCTTTGTCGACCTCAAGGATTTCATTGACGTTGAAGCAGAACTGGCCCGCCTCGAGAAAGAGGAAAAGCGGTTGCTGGGTCAAATTCAAGGCAAGGAGAAGAAGTTGGCTAATGCAAACTTCGTCGAGCGTGCTCCGGCAGACGTGGTGCAGGCCGAACGTGACAGCTTGGCACTTCTGCAAGAACAGCTTAGGGGTGTGCAAGCCGCGCTGGCCAATCTGCGAAAGAAGTCGTAAAGTAGCCGTCACGCTCCGCCGTGGCAAGGCCTTACTCGGGGGCGGTTATGTCTGAAACAATGTCTGATTCTTGGTTGACCTCTTCACAATCAGGCTCATCTCGACGGAGCGAGATGGCTACATTGTTTACCAAAGAGTATTTGCATCGGGCAGCCATTCCTGCCTAATCTGGAGGGATCGAGGCGATGGGTTTCTGCCATGGCTTCGTCGTCCTTTCAATAAGGAAGCCTGATGCCACACCGCTCAACGATCGTGCTAATCGTCCTACTGATCGCCGGTTCGACCGCCACTGCTGCCCCGTTGGCAATTCTTCCGAAAGATGTCGTCTACGATGCCGCGATCCCGACGCCTCGAAGTTATCTGGGCTTCGAAATCGGAGAACGCCATATTCAGCATCACCAACTCGTCGGCTACCTGCGCCAGTTAGCATCCGTCTCAGATCGCGTCACCGTCGAAGAGTACGCGCGCAGCCATGGCCGGCGTCCACTGATCATGCTGACGATCACGGCGGTCAAGAACCACCAAGAGATCGAGTCGATTCGTAAGCGGCATCTACGGCTCGCCGATCCCGCCCGATCCGCGAAAGTAGCAATCAAGCCGCTGCCGGCAGTGATCAACATGGGCTACAGCGTGCATGGCAACGAACCGAGCGGTGGGAACGTCGCTCCGTTGGTTGCGTACTACCTGGCTGCGGCGACGGGCGAGCAACACCAGGCGCTGCTCGACAATGTCGTCGTCCTGATGGACCCCTGCCTCAACCCGGATGGGTTTGAGCGCTTCGCACATTGGGCCAACAACCATCGTGGCGCCGTTCCGAATCCAGATCCCAACCATCGCGAACATCGCGAACCCTGGCCAAGCGGCCGGACGAATTACTATTGGTTCGATCTGAATCGCGACTGGCTGCCAGCTCAGCATCCTGAAAGCCAAGGGCGGTTGGCGATGTACCATCGTTGGAAACCAAACGTCGTTTTGGATTTTCACGAGATGGGGACTGACGCGACGTATTTCTTTCAGCCGGGCGTGCCCGCGCGGAACAACCCGCTCACACCCTCGAGGACCTTCAAGCTAACGCGGCAATTTGCTCGGCACCATGCCGCGGCACTCGACGGAATCGGTTCGCTCTACTACACCGAAGAGCGTTTTGACGATTTCTATATGGGCAAGGGATCGACCTACCCAGACTTACACGGCTCGGTGGGAATTCTATTCGAACAAGCAAGTTCGCGCGGTCATCTCCAGGAGAGCGTCAACGGCCCGGTGTCGTTCCCCTTCACTATCCGCAATCAGTTCCTCACTTCAATGTCCAGTTTGCAGGCAACCTTGGAACTGCGCGAATCGCTGTTGGATCACAAACGCACGTTTTACCAAGATGCCCTGGCGCTGGCTCGCGCGAGTCGCGTTAAGGCCCATGTCGTCGCTGCTCCGCATGATCCAGCTCGGCTGCATCGTTTTCTGGAGATCCTCGCCAGACACCAGATCCAGTCGTATCGGCTGGCGCAGCGGTTGCGGATCGAAGACCAGACGTTTGAGGCAAATGAAGCGTTCGTGATTCCGACGGAACAACCCGAGTTTCGGTTCTTGGAGGATCTGTTCGCTCGCCGCACTGAGTTTAACGAGAATATTTTTTACGATGTCTCGGCCTGGACGTTGGCCTTGGCGTTCCAGCTTCAGTCGGCGGAACTAACCGATATCCCTGCCAAGACGATGTTGGGGCAGGTATTTTCGGGCCACCGATTTCCGCGACAGATCGGCAGCTTCAACAAGACCGATCTGGCCTATGCAATCGATTGGCGCGGCTACTACGCTCCGAAAACGCTGCACCAGCTGCTCGCGGACGACGTGAACGTGCGCGTCGCCAGCGAACCATTCGACTTCGTCACGGGGCCGGAACAGGTGCAGCATTTTGAGCACGGGACTCTCCTGGTCCCGCTGGGCATTCAACCGGAGAAACGGGCGAAGATTGTCAGAATCCTCCGCGACGCGGGCCGCGACGGTGTTGCCGTACACGCGACCACCACTGGCCTGACACCCAACGGTATCGATCTTGGAAGCAGCAGCTTCCAGCGCGTACCCAAACCAAAACTACTGCTTGTGACCGGCGGCAGCAGCTACGAAGCGGGCGAGGTGTGGCATTTGCTGGATCAGCGGCTATCGATACCGGTAACGCTGGTTGCCGATCGCCAATTGAGCCGCGTCGATCTGACGGATTACTCGGCAGTGATTCTGGTCAGTGGAAGCTACGACGCGATGTCATCCACCGGGGTCGCCAAGCTGTCTCGCTTCGTTGAGACGGGCGGATCGATTATCGCGACGGGAACGAGCATCGAATGGCTCGACAAAAACAAAATTGTCGAGACGGCGTTTCGTGGCAAGGTCGCCGAATCCGCCGTGGATGAGGCGTCAACACCACCGTTACGTCGGCCGTACGCAGCGGCAGACGTCGATGCCGCACTGCGGCTCGTCCGAGGTTCGATCTTTGAAACTCGCGTCGACCATACGCATCCGGTTGGTTACGGCTACGCGCCACAAGCTACGCTGCCCGTCTTTCGCAATAACCGCGTGTTTCTCGAACCATCCCAGAATGCTTACTCGACGCCGGTCGTCTATGAAGCCCACCCGCTGTTGGCCGGTTACGTCTCTGCTGAAAACCTCGCCACGATTGCCGGATCAGCCAGCGTAGTCGTCGTGCAGCGCGGCCAGGGCCGTGCGATCCTAATCGCCGAAAATCCAAATCTGCGAGCCTTCTGGTACGGCACGAATCGCCTGTTCTTAAACAGCCTGTTTTTTGGCCCGTTGGTGCGGAATCCATAAGGATCGTTCGAGGAATTACTGTCCGATAGTCGCCTTTCGCTCCGCGAAAGGAGCGTGCTTTCGCGGAGCGAAAGACGACAATTAGAGATCGAACACTGCTAAGCGACAACGCGATCAACCAACTGGGCGAAGATGCAGGTTGGCGCGAAGCGGTATTCGCCGAATTCATGCGGGCAGACCGAACGGTCGCCTTTTTCTATCTGCTGGAGAATCCAAACCACTCGATATTCATATGATTCGTGCGATCCGTGGTTGTAATCACCGGATGACTTCTAGACAAAATTACGCGAAGGACGTAGCTGATCGCCATCGACGGTTAGAATCGAAATCAGCCGTCCATCAGCAGCCACCGCGGCAATGTCACCCGCAAGGCCGCAGGTAGGGCGAGTGATTCTCAGGCCCGTTCGGAGACGATGGATTTCGGATTCGTCCACCATCACGGATGGTAGTTGTTGGACCGCTCGGGCGGCTGGCAGCAGTTGGCTGCGCACGAGTTCACTCGACAGCGTGTCCGCACGGCACGCCTGTTCCACACGAAAATCGCCAATCGCTGTGCGGCGCAATGCCGACATCACGCACGCCGTCCCAAGTGCCGCTGCCAGATCACGGCCCACCGAACGAACATAGGTTCCTGATCCGCATCGCATCGACAACACCATACGTGGATAGTCGTATTGAATCAGAACGATTTCGTAGATTGTCACCGGCCGCGCCGCGAGTTCAACTTGTTTTCCCTGGCGTGCCATTTTGTAGGCGCGTCTGCCACCCACTTTGACAGCTGAAAACGCAGGCGGTCGCTGTTGGATCTCGCCAGTGAATTGCGGTAGCGCTGCTTCAACCTCCTGGGGCGTCGGTACGTGCGGATCCGGCAGCTCGATCACTTCCTGCTCGACATCGTCAGTTTCACTGTGCCGCCCCAGCAGAAACGTGGCCACATATTCTTTGGGCTGCTGCTGAAGGTACGGTACCAACCGCGTGGCCCGGCCCAGACAGAGAATCAGAACTCCCGTAGCGAGCGGATCCAATGTTCCAGCGTGGCCAATTCTGACGGGCCGAATCAAACGCTGCACATCGTTGACGATCTTCCGCGACGAAACGCCGGCCGGTTTGTCGACGTTGAGCAAGCCGAACAGTTCAGTGGGTGTCGAGCTGGAAGTCATAGAGCTGTCGTATCTGCGCGGATGTTTTGGTTTCGAAGTCGGAAAAGCGCTCGATCAATGCGCCGGCGTCACAAACTCCATAGTCGGCAAGTCGCCGGCATTTTGCATCCAGTAGCCCTTCCAACTTCGCATCGCGATTGCGTGCGTGTCCGGCTGGGTACATGACCAACCCGCTCGAACACGTACCTAGTTGCCGGTGCGTAATCTCAAGTGTCGTCGGAATTCCATCGGGATACTGTTGATCATAGGATTGACCGCCGTGAACGAATTCGATCCGCGCCATGAGCTGCCGGGTGATCGGATCGAAGAGACTTTCATCGTTGTAATCATCCGGGACAAGCATCAGTTCGCGCCACCCGACTTGACGCGTTTGAACTGCTTTGCGCAGCAGTGTGGCGATAATGTAAACCATCGAATGATCCGCGCTCTGTCGTGTCCGCGGATCGCGTTTCGCCGGATCGCCGATGATGCTGAAGGCGGGTTCGTAGATCGTAATCCGCACGCGTTCCAATTGATCGACGGAGTCCAGCAAGCCAGGGTTCGCGCCCAGCACGTTTATCAGGCCTTGAATAGCACCGGCAGATTGATGTTCGTAAAGCCCCAACTTGAAGTGCATCCCCATCACGGCAAAATCGTAACCGCTGGTTGAAAGGGCCAAATCGAATGGGCTTTCATTGGCATTTTCGGGCGGCTCGAACAGACAAAAGACGGCCTGCGGATTCCGGAATACGTCGGCTGGCCCAACAAATCCGCGTCGCGCACGCTGAACGGAAACGACGGCCATTTCGGCGCTGATTGCCGCCGAAGCACCCTTCGAATCCGAAAGCTGGTGCCCAGCGCGGATCGCGCGGAAAGGGATGTAGTGGGCCAGCACGAGCCCGATCGCGGATTCGATTTGAGCGGCCGATGCGCCTAGCATCGCCCCATACACAGCCGCCGAGGCGATAGCGCCGTGCACCACATGGTCGATCTTGTGGTCCTTTAGTGCGAACACTTCGGCCAACCGTCCTCGAATCTCATCGAGACAGAGCATCCCCAACAGCGTCCGACGCCCATCAGCCCCAGTCTGCTGGGCCGCGGCCAAGACAACTGGATAGAAATCGTTATGACCGAATTCACCACGCGCATCACCAGTGGCCGCGTTAAAGCCGAAATTCGTGCCGTTGGCATCCAATTCCCTAACCGCGGCGCAATTGGCGAGCACCGCTTTTTCCGGCTTCACCAGCATCGTGGAACCGAAGAGTGACGCACCAGGCGCGGGCAGGCCAGTCACAGGTACGCCAACAACCGCGTATTCCATCGCCTCTTCGCGCAAGACGCAAGGAGCGTTCGTTCCGCAGCCAATCGCGGCGACGGCGCATGCGATGCTATCCAAGTGAAACTGTTCGACTTTTCGCAACACGGCGGGATCTGGAGACGCGAATCCGTCGCCAAGGAAGTCGATCGCAAACTGGGCAATGCCAAGCGTTTGATTTTCCTGGCGCGGTAAGAAGACTTGTGAAGTTGCCATGCCCATAATGTACAAACCACACCCGTTTGAGGTAAGTTACCGAGACGCATTCCCCCGAGTTCTGAGTCCCAAGCTCTGGCTTAAGACTCGATAATCTCGACGCTCGGCTTCGCAGTGTTACCAGATAGCCAGGCGATCGAGGCAGAAGCTTCGGGGATAAACGTCTCCAGACTGGAGTTTGGCAGCGGGATTTAGACATTTCCGCCAGACAAATCACCGCAGCGTTAGGCCACAAGACAGGTCCGAGGAGTCGTCAACTATGGGGTCCAAGAGCCATGAACTGTTTTCCCGAGCTCAACAGCTGATGCCGGGTGGTGTCAACAGCCCGGCCCGCGCTTTTGGTGCAGTCGGTGGTGAACCGGTCTTCATCCGGCGCGGAGAGGGTTCGCGTTTGTTCGACGTGGATGGCGTCGAGTACATCGACTACGTCGGTTCGTGGGGCCCAATGATCCTCGGTCATGGCCACCCGCGTGTCGTCGAGGCCCTACGGGCTGCCATCGAGCGAGGCACCAGTTTCGGCGCGCCGACGGAAGCGGAAAACGACCTGGCCGAATTGATCATTGACGCGGTTCCGTCGGTGGAAAAAGTCCGGTTGGTCAATTCGGGCACGGAAGCCACAATGAGCGCCATTCGCCTGGCACGCGGACACACGGGCCGCGACGTGGTCGTGAAATTCGCCGGCAACTACCACGGCCACGTCGATAGCTTGCTTGTAGCCGCGGGCAGCTCCGCGGCCACACTGGGCGTTCCAGACTCGCCGGGAGTGACTGGGGGAACCACTCGGGACACCATGATCCTGGCGTACAACGATGTCCCCGGGTTACAGGCAGCGTTCGCCGAACATGGCGATTCCATCGCAGGGGTGATTCTGGAGCCCGTGGTCGGCAACATGGGAACCGTACCCGGATCGTCCGAGTTCCTTCGCGCCGCCCGCGAACTTACGAGCCAGCACGATGCCGTGCTGATTTTTGACGAAGTCATGACGGGTTTCCGCGTGGCCTACGGTGGTGCACAAGCGTTGTTTGGAATCACGCCTGACCTGACGACGATGGGGAAGATTGTCGGTGGCGGGCTGCCGATCGGAGCCTACGGTGGAAAACAAGAGATCATGGATGATGTGCTTCCGGCGGGAAAGGTCTTTCAAGCAGGGACCCTCAGCGGCAATCCAATCGCCACAGCCGCGGGAATCGCTACGCTGACGGTGCTCCGAGATGAATCCCCATATACTCGTCTGGAGCAGGTAAGCGCCCAATTGGCTAACGGGCTGACCGAGGCGGCAACCAATGCGAAGCTCCCGCACACCGTGCGGCGTGTCGGCAGCATGATGACGTTGTTTTTTCATCCCGATCCCGTCGAGAATTGGGGGATCGCGAGCCAATGTGATACAGCGTTGTTTGCCAAGTACTTTCAGAATATGTTGGAGCGCGGCGTTTACCTGCCTTGCAGCCAGTACGAAGCACTGTTCGTCTCCGCCGCGCACACCGAAGATCAGATCAACGACACGATCGACGCAGCCAGAGTCACCTTCGCAAAATACGGTCAGAAATAAACCGCACGTGAGGTAGCGGGCACACTCCGTGTTCCTGCGACTATCAGAGACGCGTGCAGAAGATAGATTCCAACGGGAAGCGTCGGTGGGGGATGGTGTGTTATTTCTTGCTCATACTTCGTGTTACGATCAGTCTACACCAAACCTGCAAATAGCATGTAATCTGACGTCAACGGCGGACTGCCCGCTTTTCTTCGGCGGCGCTAAGACGAAGGTATTTGGGGGTCAATCCCCACAGATCGTCGCGTCGCCCCTGTTGATATGCCTTCGCAGCGAGTTGGCCGACCGTTGTTGCTCGTGGTGCGAAATTGGCAACGTCTTCCAGGATTGCCTGAGGGTGAATCTGGGGGTGTAGATTTTCGACCGGTGGCCCGGAAACGATGTCACCAGCTTCGATTTGTTCGAGCCACGCGTCGATGCCCAGCAGATGTGGTGGTTGCGCCAGTTGCCAACCGCCTTCCGCGTCACGTTCGTACTTGGCGCAAAACAGCTGCTGGCGATGCGCGTCCATGATCGCCCATAGCGATTCCGATTGGTTGTCAGACGAAATCGACTGCCGGGCAATCACCTCCAAAGTATCGATCCCCATGACTTCCGCACCAATCGCATACGCCAACGTCTTGGCGACGGTGACACCCACTCGGAGCCCCGTGAAAGAGCCTGGACCTTGAGATACGGCAACGAGTTCCATATCGGTGACTTTCCACCCCAGAACCGCGAGTTGACCGTGGATTGCCGGCATCAATGATCGAGTCGTGCGGCTGTCCGCGGCAAGGTCCAATCTCGCCACCAATCGTGCACTTTCAAGTAAGGCAATCGACCCAGGCTGTACGGCGGTTTCGAGTGCCAGAATCCTCACGATATCAATAACCTGCAAACGAGGGGTCCGAGAACGGTGTCTCTAAACCAGAATCGCAGGCGTGCCGATGCAACTCAAGGGCTAAGCCCATTTTTGTGGTGATTGCACGTACCTAACTCCTGTAGTAGAGTTGAGTTTGTTACAATTTGGGTGTCGAACGACTCTCTCCTACGGTCGGATTTAGTGGTCCGACTCGTAAAAAGGTACCGGAAGTGAAGCGAGCGTTAATCAGTGATATCCATGCGAATTTGGAAGCGTTGACGGCAGTACTCGCCGACATTCGTCGTCAAGAAATCCGTGACGTCTTGTGCCTCGGTGATATTGTTGGGTACGGCCCCAATCCGTGCGAATGTCTCGATCAGGTCATCGAGAATTCCAGCATCACAATTCTGGGGAACCACGACCAGGCCGCCCTCTTCGACCCTGATGGGTTCAACCCCGTTGCCTTGCAAGCCGTTTACTGGACGCGCGAGCAGCTAGAGGCCATAGGGGAACCGTCCAGCATCAATCAACGCTGGGATTTCCTAGGTGAATTGCCGCGCACGCATAAGGAAGAAGATTCGAACTCGCTCTACGTTCATGGTTCGTCGAGGGAACCCACGAACGAATACGTGTTTCCAGAGGATGTCTACAACCAGCGTAAGATGGACGCTTTGTTTAGCCGAATCGATCGCTACTGCTTCCAAGGTCATACGCACATTCCCGGCATTTTTACCACCGAACGCGAGTTCCTGTCGCCAGAAGAAGTCTGCTATCAATATCGACTCGGGGCCGACTTGATCATGGTCAATGTCGGTTCAGTGGGCCAACCGAGGGACAACGATCCACGGGCCTGTTACGTCGTTCAGGAAGATGATCAAATCACCTTCCGCCGCGTTGATTATGACGTGAACGCAACGGCCGAAAAGATATACAGCATTGCAGACCTGGACAACATGCTGGGCGACCGGCTGAAAAGTGGTCGCTGAGCTTGCACCGATGATGCCGGCATCTTGACGTTATGCCAAGCTGTCCTTAGACTTGCAGCGGATTGGGTGACCGTGCGAGACCAGAGAGGGCAGTTCTCGACAGCTAAGGACCCCGGTGTGAAACGAGCGATCATTAGCGATATTCACGGCAATCTTGAAGCGCTCCAAGCGGTTCTGGCAGATATCGAGCAACAGGGTGTTTCAACCATTTATTGCCTGGGGGACATTGTCGGATATGGCCCCAACCCCAAAGAATGCGTGGATCTTGCGTGCCACTTTGCCGTGTCCGTACTTGGCAACCACGACCAGGGAGCCCTCTTTGATCCAGAAGGGTTTAGCAGTGGGGCCGAACGGGCGATTTTCTGGACGCGGTCGCAATTAGAAATCGTCGATGAAGATGTCACCCTGTCACGCCAACGCTGGGACTTTCTCTGCGAACTTCCACGCCAAATTCGTGAAGACGATCTGCTGTTCGTTCATGGTTCGGCCCGCAACCCGCTCAACGAATATGTGTTCCCGGAGGACGTCTACAATCCGCGAAAGCTGAACCGGATTTTTAGCTTGATCCCGAGTAGCTGCTTTCAAGGTCATACCCACGTACCGGGTGTTTTTTCGGAAGATTGTCGGTTTTCCTCGCCGTTGGACCTGGGCAGTTCTTATACCCTCGGCGACACCAAAGTGATGGTCAATGTGGGCAGTGTTGGTCAGCCTCGAGACGGGATTCCTGATGCGAGCTATGTGATGTTGGACGACGATAAACTCGAGTTTCGGCGCGTTCCGTATCCATTGGACGTGACGGCCGAGAAAATCTATGCGATCCCCGAACTCGACAATTTCCTTGGCGACCGCCTCCGCGAGGGACGATGACAAAGCTGGCCAGAGGACGTTGAGCGGAAAACCGGACTGCGGGCCTCCCATTGCAAGAAACGACTGCAGGGAGAGAATACTAACCTGAGATACCTCTTGGCTGCCGATCTGGGCTGCCCACGAGGATTCCTCTCGGCGACACCCCCCCATCGGGACTGCTCCCGGCAACATACGCGAAAGCTCTCTTACGTGGAAAAACGCTTCGTACTTTTTATCGTGCTCTCATTAGCCGTCTTGACGGGCTATACGATTCTCAAGTCGATGATTGCGCCGAAGCCGCCAGCCGTTGTCGATCTCGACAATGACGCGATCGAAGAGCCACCAGATGACCCCGATGGTGCAGTTCCCGAAGCTCCAACTGCCGATACACCACCAGCCGAGCCAGCGGAGTCCGAACCGGACGCGCCCCCAAGCGCGTCAACTCCAGGTGCGGGCAAAGCAGCTTCAGAGAGGCCGGAAGATGGAACGGCCTCCGATACTGTTGTTGCTTCACCAAGCAATTGGCCTGATCGCTGGATTTCGCGGGGGTCCTACCAGCCTGGCGATGGGCCACCCATTCTGATCACGTGGAACGCCCGCGGTGCGACAGTGGAACGGATCGAGTTAACGGCTCGAGATGACAAAGGGAAGCTCCGCTATCGAGAACTGCTAGACCGCAGTGGCTACCTAGGGCACTTGGCCTCGACGCTAGCTCCCGACGGTGGCTGCCGCGTCAACGTCGTGGGGCAGGGAACACCGGCCGCTTTGGCCAAGGACCCGGCAGCATCAACCGCCACGGGTCTCCAGATCGGCGATGTGATTCACCGAGTTGACGGGGTGCAAATCAACACGCCTGCGGATCTGAAGGCGTTTCTGGGCACCACCAAGCCAGCAGACTCAATTCGTTTGGAGGTTCACCGACCGTCTGGCGACCCCAGCACCGACGTGCAGCTGATCACCACGCTCGATGTCCATCCGTTGCAGTTGATTCAGCCCGAACGGCCGTTCCGTGCCGACAAGAGCGTTGCCCTTCACTCGTCGTCGTTTCTCTTTTCACTGCTTCAATTGGGTGACACGAAGGCTGGCAAAGGAGTGGCCGAACTTGATCTTGGCGTATCGTTGCGCGACGACAATTGGAAAATGGTGCCGCTGGAGAACGGTGTCGAGTTTTTAATGCAGGTCGACGCCGCGACCGGCAGTGGAGGATCGCCAACCAAGCTCGAATTGGTCAAGCGATTCCAGTTGGGGACTCCTGAGATCACCGACGAGCCCACCACACCCTACCACTTGGACTACGATATTGAGATCCGGAACCTATCGGATGAACCCCAACGCATCGCCTATCGCCAGGACGGTCCCAATGGGCTCCCTTTGGAGGGTTTTTGGTATTCGAACAAGCTCCATCCGACGATGTTCTACATCGCCGGGGCGCGCGACGTAGTCTGGAATACGGAAGCGAGAAGCGGTCCCGAGGAAGAATCCGAGGTCATTCAGGCTTACAAACACGAACTTGTTAGCTGTTCGGAAATTAACAAGACCGCCACGAAAGCCGCGAAGAATGGCAAATCGCAGGAAACCGTACTGTTTGCAACGGACGTCAATGAGGACGGCGATCGGATGCCGCTCTACGTCGCTGTCGATACCCAGTACTTCGTAACTGCGATGAAGCCTGTCAGTGAACGCCAAGTAGTTTACGACTTGGCGGCCGCCTATGTATTGGGCAACTTGAGCGACGTTCCAAAAGCCGCTAAGAAATCGACGAATGTCTCATTCCATTTGGATAGCCAGGCGATCATTGTCAATCCATATGATCCCAACGGCACGGACGACGCAACTTTTCGACAGAGCTTCGAGATCTTCGCTGGCCCCAAGGTACCCGAGTTACTGGCCACGTATGACCTGCAGGACTGCATCTACTACGGTTGGTTTGGCGCGGTCTCGAAGTTACTGGCCGTGGTGTTGCACTTCTTTTTTGGAATCGTCAAGAACTACGGTCTGGCCATTGTCATGTTGACTGTCTTGGTCCGCAGCGGCATGTTTCCGCTCAGCCGCAAGGCCGCCAAGAATGCCGCCATGATGCAGGCGTTGGCCCCGCAGATGAAGAAGATTACAGAGAAGTACAAGGAGGACATGGAGAAGCGGGCCAAAGCTCAACAAGAGCTATTCAAGAAGCACAACTACAATCCGTTTGGCGGCTGCTGGATGATGTTGGTGCAGCTTCCGATCTTCATCGGTTTGTACCGTTCTCTTTCGGTCGACATCAATCTGCGTCAGTCGGCGCTGATTCCAGGAGTCGAGTGGTGTTCGAACTTGGCTGGTCCTGACATGCTGTTTACGTGGCCGGAACTGTTCAAGTGGAGCATATTTACCGAATTGGGAATGCTTGGCCCTTACTTTAATATTCTTCCCATGTTCACCGTGGCCTTGTTTCTCATCCAGCAAAAGCTGTTCACACCACCGGCGACGGACGACCAGAGCCGCATGCAGCTGACCATGATGAAGTACATGACGGTCTTCATCGGCGTCATGTTCTTCAAAGTCGCCGCGGGTCTATGCCTGTACTTTATCGCGTCTAGCCTGTGGGGCATTGCCGAACGCAAATTGCTCCCCAAACCGAAACTCGCGGCTGGCGGCGATGCGGGCAGTGAGCCACTGCCGGCTAAACCGAAACCACGGCTGCCGAAGCCGAAACCAAGATCGCCCGACAACGGCAAATCCAGGCGTCAACAACCGCGTTCCAAGAAGAAACGACGTTAAGCCTGCGCCAGCGTGAAGAGTTGAAGAAACAACATCGCGCGATTCATGTCGCTTCGGTGCGGAGAAGTCAACAACTGCGCCCACAAAGGGAAGCGCGTCGGCGATATGTGAGATCTCGCCATGTACGATGTCGACGACACAATCGTGGGGATTGCCTCGGCACCCGGCGGTGCAATTCGAGGTGTCGTTCGGCTGAGCGGCCCCAACGTGGTCGCCTGTCTGCAGCGGTGTTTTCTGCACGCCACCGACGAACTTGACCAAGTGCCGCAGTCCCGCGTGATCGAAGGCAAACTGAGGCTCGATCCGCCACTTGCTGCGTTGCCCGGTGCACTTTACCTGTGGCCCACGGCGCAAAGTTATACGAGACAACCATCGGCCGAATTCCATACGATCGGCTCGCCACCGCTATTGGATGCAGCCGTGGCAGCGTTCTGCCGATCCGGGGTACGACTGGCACAGCCCGGCGAATTTACGATGCGCGCATTTCTAGCAGGGCGCCTTGATTTACCACAGGCCGAAGCTGTCCTTGGAGTCATCGATGCGCAAAGCCGTGATGAGCTCGATATAGCGTTAGGACAGCTCGCCGGAGGATTGTCGGCCCCCCTTAACCAACTCCGCAATGAA
Organism: Planctomycetaceae bacterium; assembly: GCA_002685655.1. The sequence goes on along the minus strand of NYXM01000022.1, from coordinate 2,804 downwards.
ATGCTCGAACTGCTGGCGCATCTCGAAGCTGGGCTCGATTTTGTTGAAGAAGATATTGAGTTCATATCTATGCCGCAGTTAGTTGGCGCGTTGCAAGCCGCCAGTACCGAGGTTGGCCGGCTTGCGACGCAGCTGACCGGACGCGTGCAGACCGAAAGCGAAACCCGTGTCGCCTTGACCGGCTGGCCGAATGTCGGCAAGAGCAGTCTGTTCAACGCGCTGATCGATGGCCGGCCCGCGATTGTGTCCGATGTCGCTGGAACGACACGTGACTATCTAGCCGCGCGGATGCCAATTGACGGCCACGAAGTGGTCTTGATCGACACGGCCGGCGTCGATTCGGCCGAAGTGGGAATGGCGGTAGCGGTACAACGCATGACGGACGACCAGTCGAGTCGGGCGCAGCTGCAACTGTTCTGTGTGGATGTGACGCGTCCCTTGAATGACTGGGAGCGACGATGGCTCGGTCAGTATGACCGCTCCCGCGCACTGTTGGTCTTGACCAAGTGCGATGCGCCGCGCGCATCCGATTTGCATCATGCCGCAATTGAGACTAGCAGCCAGAGCGGCCTCGGTCTGGCAGACCTGAAAAATGCAGTGAGCAATAGACTGACGAACTCGACCTGGGGACAGTCCGTTGTTCCCAGTACAGCTGCGAGGTGTCGGGCAAGTTTGCAGGCGGCTGCAAAGGCGCTCGAGACAGCACACGCGACGGCCTCCGCGCAAGCGGGCGAGGAATTGGTCGCCGCGGAAATCCGTCATGCGCTGGATCAGTTAGGCACTGTGGTCGGCACGGTTTACACCGACGATATCCTCGACAAAATCTTTAGCCGATTCTGCATCGGCAAATAGCGTTCAAGCTGATCCCGGGGCTCGTCCAGACTCCGGGACGTTCTCGCACTCCAAGAGCTCCTTGGGTCAGGCTGATGGCGGAGCATGGGGCAATCAAGCCATGATTCGCCTACTTTGGACTTCCAAGTTGCTATTTAGCGAGATTTGCGCTATTTTGGGACTCTGGTCAGAGAGAGATGATCTGACTGCCTTTCTGAATTTCAACCTCCACCGGAGACCATCGTGATCAGGCACTCCCACTTGCTGAATTTCCTCGCCGGCTCGGCTGTTGCCTTGTCCGGCATCTGTGCGTTATTGACGGGTCCGCTAACCGCCGCCGACAACAACAACGCGGCGGTCGTGGAACGTGTTGGCGGAGACATTCAGTATCTAGCCTCGGAGGAACTACAGGGCCGAGCGCCGGGAAGCGACGGGCTGCAAAAGGCCGCCGATTACATGCGAGACGCGTTCAAGGAGGCCGGCTTGACCAGTGGCGTTGAGGACGGCTCTTTTTATCAGCCGTTTCAGGTCTCGCTCGAAACAAGGCTCGTCAAGGAGCAAACCGTATTGGTTTTGCATGGACCTGACGGCAAGACCCTCAAGCTGGCATTAGGCAAAGACTACCAGGCGTTGGCGATCGGTGGGTCGGGAAAAGCGAAGGCGGAAATTGTCTTCGCGGGTTATGGCATTTCGGCACCGGACCTGAAATACGACGACTTCAAAGAGGCGGATGTCGCTGGCAAGGTGCTGCTGGTGATTCGCCGAGAACCCCAACAAGGCAACGAAAAGAGCGCTTTCGACGGCAAGAAGACCACACCCTTTTCCTACATCCGTACGAAGGTCAGGCAGGCTCGTGAGCAAAAGGCTGCTGCCGTCTTGTTCGTCAACGATCCTCATACCACCAAGGGAAAGAAGGACGAACTAGTGCCGGCCACGGGGTTCGGATCTGGTAAAGGTTTGCCCTTCGCCCATCTGACGCAGAAGTTGGTCAACGAGTTGCTCGCCGTGTCGCCTGTCACTGCGGTTGATGACACCCCGTTGAAATCGGTTGAGGCGATTGAGATGCAAATCGACGAGCACTACCAACCGCTGACTCAAACGTTAGCAGGATGGTCCGCTGAATTCGACTTTACCTTTGAGGAAATCACGGCGGATGTTGCCAACGTGATTGGCGTCATCGAAGGCGAAGGGCCATTGGCAAACGAGACGGTACTGATTGGTGCCCATTACGATCATCTGGGCTACGGTCCGTTTGGATCGCGGCGTCCCAATCCGAAGGCCCTCCATCCGGGTGCGGACGACAACGCGACTGGCACTGCTGCAGTAGTAGAACTTGCTCGTCGGTTTGCCACACGCGACAAGAAGCCCGCGCGACGGATGGTGTTCATGGGATTTTCTGCCGAAGAACGAGGGCTGATTGGCAGCAATTACTACGTCAACGCACCTATCTTCCCTTTGCAAGACACGGTCGCCATGATCAACTTCGACATGATCGGCCGCTTGCGCAAAGACAAGTTGATCATCAACGGTGGGCGCAGTGGCAAGGAGTTCCCCGCCCTCCTGGATCAGGCCAACAAGAACGAAGCCCTGCAACTCGACAAAGGTGGAACGCTCATGGGCGGCGACCATTTCGGGTTTTACCAGAAGGGTATTCCGGCCGTACATTTCTTTACTGGGCTAACACCTGACTATCACACGCCAGACGATAAGTTTGAGAATATCAACGTTCCTGGAGTCGTCAGGACAATCGATTTCTGCGAACAGTTTTTGAATGCTGTCGTGGCAATGCCCACACGCGCTGAGTACGTCAAAGTCGCCCGCGCTCCCCGCGGTGCCGGTGGAGGAATGGCGTATCTGGGCGTCACGCCGGACTACTCAAGTAGCGTCGACGGTTTGAAGGTGACCGGGGTCAATGACGACTCGCCGGCCGCCAAAGGTGGACTCCAAGCCGGCGATATCATTACCAGGATCGG
>NYXM01000021.1 GCA_002685655.1 Planctomycetaceae bacterium | reverse complement strand
GCAACAGCGCAGTATCGAACGACTGGCGCGGCGCTTGGCCGGCAACATTCGTTGCGGCGATGCATTGTTGGGACCTGAGTTCTTCCTGAACGACAGCGGCACATTCAAGATGAAAGGAGGAGGCCGCACGGCGCCGTTCGCTTGGAGTCACGATTTCGCCCATATTTTGGATCATGGTGGCTTTGATTCCATCGTCGGCAATCCACCCTACGTCAACATCCGCCTGCTTGGCCAGTCGCGAGGCGACGCCATGAAGGAGTATTTTTGTCACCGCTACCAATGTGCTCGAGGCGCGTACGACATGTATGTGCTGTTTCTGGAAAAAGCATTCGAGTTGCTCCGCGTTGGCGGAACCTGCGGTATGATCGTACCGAACAAGATCGCCGCACTCGACTATGCCATGTCCTGCCGAGGGATGCTGCTGGAACAAACCACGCTGATGCACATTACGGATGTGGCTCGTCTTGGCCTCTTTCCAACGGTCAGTGTTTATCCATATGTGTTGAACTGGAAGAAAGAGATTCCCAGTGTTGACCACATGGTCGCCATACATCACCCGAATTCCGAAAGCGAATTGCAGGCTCCCGAGCCGGCGATTGAAGTGCACCAATCCAGTTTTTCACCAGAGACCGGTTTTCGCATCCACGGCGAATTGGATGTGGAGTCGCGGGTGCCGACGCAGCCATTGGCATCACGCGCGATGTTGCACAGTGGCACGACCGGCTTTGTCGCTCGCCAGATCGCGGCGGCGCTATTGGAATTCCCAGTGGCTGGAGACGAGCCATGTTTCGAGTTCATTGTGACGGGCAACATCGACCGTTATTCCATTCGCCCCGGCAACGTGCGATACATGAATCAGCGTTACCAGCAGCCGATGTTACCGATGGCTTCTGAAGAGTTGAGTGCGAACAAACGGCGTTTGTTTGCGGGACCGAAAATCGTCGTTGCGGGAATGACCCGGCGGCTCGAAGCGGCCTTCGATACAGGAAATCGAGCGCTCGGCGTGCAAGTCTTTGCCGCCGCAGACCCACAAGACGACCCTCGCTATTTGCTGGGACTTTTGAACTCGAAATTACTCTCCTATCTGTTTCGGATTCGCTTTCAAGCCAAACGCTTGGCCAACGGATATCTGGCGGTGAACAAGTCTCAGCTGGCGCAGTTGCCAATCCGTGTGGTTGATGACGAGGATCCGGTCGAGCGCTCGCTGTACGATCAAATCGTCGCCGGGGTCGATAAGATCACGGCCCTTCATCTGCAGCTGGCCGGTGCGGCCGAGCAAGCGTGCGTCCACGACCTGCAGGGCCAGATTGACCGGTGCGACGCGGAAATCGATGATTGCGTTTATGATCTCTATCGCGTGACGGAAGACGAACGCCTGGCGGCCGAAGCCATCCCAGGCTAGGGACTGCCATATCTGCAACAGTCGCTGTTCGCTCTGTGAATTTGGCATTATGTTCGCCGAACGAACAACGGCTACACGACAGTTGTTGATCGGGCGGTCCTGAAGCTGCACGGTCCATAGTCAGGTTCACAGCGTTTGCCCTACAATGTGGTCATGGCAAACACAGGAGAGAAACCGCTAGGAATTCCCTACAAGTACGTTCGGCTTGTGGGAACACGCGAAGCGCTGAACGTGTTCTTCCAAAATGCGGAGATCGATCTGGCGTCAGAGATCCAAGGAATCGGAAGAGAGTTACTCCAGGCCGTGGAAGTTGCGATTAGAATCGACATGCCACTGGTGTTGAATTTTCAAGGCGTTCAGAGAATCTCATCGGCGTTGGTTGGGAAGCTCGTGCTGCTGAATAAGAAGACAAAGGCCGAGGGAATGAAGTTAGAGTTTCGGGAAATGTCAGATGCCGTTCGAACCGTGATTCAAAAAGTGATGTGGCCCACCGATAGCGACTGAAACTGAGCCTTGTCGTAGCTCCGCCACTGGGAGACAGACATAAGGCAAAGAGAATCCATGCCATCCGACCCGTTGCCGCGCGAGTTCTACGACCGCGATCCCACGACCGTCGCTCGCCAGCTACTGGGCAAGACACTACAGCGACGCACCCGGCGCGGACTCACCGGCGGGACGATTGTGGAAGTCGAGGCGTATCTGGCTGCGAACGACTCGGCCGCGCATTCCTATCGGGGCCCAACGCTCAGAAACGCCGCCATGTTCGGACCGCCGGGTCACCTTTATGTCTATTCGATCCACGCCCGTTACTGTCTCAACGCCGTGACTGAGGCCAGCGGGGCGGCGTCCGCGGTGTTGATTCGGGCCATTGAGCCGCTCGCTGGGATCACAGTAATGCAGGCGCGGCGAGGGCGTATGGCGCTCGTCGATCTGGCTCGAGGTCCGGCGCGATTGTGCGAAGCACTGGACGTCGATCGAGATCTGGACGGATGGGATCTGACATGTGGCAGTCGAATCTGGATCGACGACACGGATGCCTTGTCAACTCGGTCGTTTCGCACAGGCCAATCGAAGCGCATTGGTGTGACTTCTGCCTACGAGGCACGGCTGCGTTTCTTCGTCGATGGCAGTCGCTTTGTCAGCGGCACGCGTCGCGACCATTCAAAGTGATCGTCGGCAGCGATGGCCGACAAGACAAAGCCTATCCGTAATCCAGCCGATCGGGCGTTTCCCGCGCGATGGGAACATCGAAGAGTGTCAGTTTGTTGTTCCTCAGCGAGTCGCGGACCCGGTCGCTCAATTCGTCGGGCTCGGTAATTCGGTGCGCATCGACACCTAACGATCTTGCCAGCCCCACAAGGTCAACTTCGGGTTGGCGAATGTCGAGTCCTTCGTATTTCCCTGCCAACGCATGCGGAAGCTCGAGTCCTCTGGCACCAATCTTGAGAATCTGATACTGGGCATTGTTGCAGATAACCAGTGTGGCTGGAATTTCGTAGTGCGCCGCCGACCAGAGCCCTTGAATGCCGTACATGGCCGCGCCTTCGCCGAGCAACCCAAGCACCGGTCGATCCGGCCATGCCAATTTGGCGCCGATTGTGCAACCAAGTCCCCAACCCAGCGCCCAGCCACGATGGCCGAAATAACCCGTCGTATTTTTCAATACACCGAGCCGTTCGAATGTAGTGTTGGTCGTAGTGACGGCTTCTTCGATCACTGCCACGTCGTCGGGAAGGATTCGCGCTAACGCGCCCATCAGGCCAAGCGGCGTTAGCGGCCGCAGGCTGCGTTGTTCTTCGACTTGCACCTGCAACGCCTCGCGTGCCGCGACGTGCCGCGCGACGTGCTGCTGGGTCCTCTCGCGAATCGTTGCGGTCTGGTCGGCCAGCGCCGTCGCCAAGCCCGTTGCCAAATCTGCCAGCACCACTTGTGTGTGCCCGATAAGGCCCACTTCCACGGGATAGTTCTTTCCCAACTGCCATGGGTCTTCGTCAATGTGAACCAAACGAATATGTTCGGGAATCGCACGGCTCGGTTCCTGGTACACGTACTGCCGTAACAAGTCCATGCCCGTCACCAAAAGGACGTCAAATTCGCGCAAACGGGTACGGACTTCCGGTGACCAGAGCGCCAAGCCTTGGGCATACAGAGGATGGTCGCTGGGAAAAGCGAGCCGTCCGTGGGTCGTCCCGGATTCGGAGATGACGGGTGCGCCGAGCCGCTCGGCCACGCTGATCAGTTCGGCCGTCGCGCCGCGTTCGGTCACTCGGCTACCGGCCAAGATGCCCGGATTGTTCGCAGATGCAAGGACTTCGACGGCACGACGAAGCGCATCCGACGGTGGTCGCACGCGACAATCGGGCAGCTGAATCGGCGTCAAATCAAAGGTGTTGCTAATCTCCATCTGCAAGTCCATCGGCAGCGACAAAAACACCGGGCCCGTTGGTGGCGTCAACGCTGTTTGCACTGCGCGGCGGAGGGCCGTCGGCAGATCGGCAACCTGATTGACCTCGACGGCCCATTTGGTCCAGGGGCGAGCGACCGAGACCAAGTCGCCCCACAGAATTGGCTCCTCCATTTGCAGGCGACGATCTTGTTGGCCCGCTGTTACCAGCAGTGGAGTCCCTTCGCGATAGGCGTTGTAGAGCATCCCCATGGCGTTGCCCAAACCGCAACTAATGTGCAGATTGACGACACCCAACGATCCCGATGCCATGGCATAGCCATCGGCGATCGACATCACCGGGACTTCTTGGAGTCCCAGGATGTACTGAAATCGGTTGTCGTCGACCAGGGAATCGGTCAACGGCAGTTCGGACGTGCCAGGGTTGCCAAAGACGTACCGCACGCCAAATTCAGCGAGCAGTTCCAGAAATGCGTCGATGCCGGATAGTGCCATGGTGGTCAAACGCCCAGTCCGTATAACGGATCCGAATGCCAGCAGATAGAAAATGGCCGACTTCACGTCGAGGGCGAAGTCGGCCATTCAGTGTACGCGATGTCCTGCGTGATTCAACGCGTGAGACGCGCAGAACGGATGCTGAATCTAGACACAGCGCGTGGCAGCAATTCCGTTCGATAGCTGGCTTCAATCTCCGGTGTGGGTACAACCTCGCTGTCATCTTCGATCGGGGCATCATAGTAGTCGGACGGCACGCCGCCGCACGTGTCGCAGCCACCTTTGCCACCACATGAATCGCAGCCACCCTTGCCCTTGCCACCGCCGTTGCGGTAGCCAAACAAGTCACACCAGCCTGATGCCAGACTGTCCAGGCAGGACGGTCCGTCGCAGTTGGTCGGCCCGATCCAATTGCCCCAATCGTCGCACGGATCGCAGTCGTCTGGAGGATCGCTGATCCATTCACCCCAATAGATTTCGCCGCAGCCCGAGGCACAGGTCAACGTGTGCTTCAAATGCTGGGCGGGGGTGTGCCCTTGGCAGGCTCCGCCGCATACGCCGCACGCCTCGCAACTGCCCAGGACTGGATCCCAGCCACCATGACAAGCCGATGGTTCAAAACGATTCCACAGATTTCGATGGATCACCGACTTCTGAGCGGCACCTTTTTGATGCACACCTTTTTGGTGAACGTAGCCCTTCTGGTGCACGTGGCCTTTTTGGACGACCGCGCCCTTTTGAGCCACCGCGCCTTTTTGGACCACCGCGCCCTTTTGGACGGTGCCTCCTTTTTGGGAGACCCAGGCATGATCTGTCGAGATGGTACCGTTGAACGAACAGCACCCGGACAAACAACAGGTCGCAGTTAGCAACAGGACAGGGATCCGCGGTACACGCATCAAACCGTTCCTTTCAGGAGACGTTTCTTCGAATGTTGAGACAAACATCTTGGATCGAATATCGACCAGAGACTCCTGCGAATCGAGAAAATCGCTATAACCGGACAAGTTTGCCAGGATTCTCTTGCTTGGCTACCGTGATTTGCCGTCGCTGGCACGGCTAGCATGGATTGCCGTTGCTCACCGCATCGGTGGACCATACATTTGCCGCCACGACGTTTTCGATGAGGAACAAGGCCAGGGCTACAGAATCCACCGGTACGACATCATACTGTTGGCTTTCGCGCTATTGGCCTGAAGTAGAGCCTTATTGGCCCATCTGGGCAGCCAATCAACGAACGTTTTGAGACGGAGGAGAATCGATGACCCGCATGAGCCGCGTTCGCGCAGTCGTTCTTTTTCTCGTTGGCGGATGCTTTGTCGCACTGACTGGCTGTTCGAATCCGGCGAGGGAACGAATCATCGGAAACTGGGAGGCGAGCTTCGAAATGACTGAGGAGGACATGGAGAAGATGGCGCCGACTGACAACCCGATCGTAGCAGAATTTGGCAACTTGCTGATGAAGTCGATGCGTGCGGAGATGGCATGGGAGTTTTCGGCAGACGACACGGTTGCCGCTTCGGCAACATTACTGGGGAACTCTATAACTCGAACCGGCTCGTGGCGCTATATCAGTGGCGACGAGAACTCGACGACGATTAAGGTGGAGTTTGAAAACGAAGAACCGCGCGAACTGAGTTTCACATTTTCCGATCCCAATACGATTGAGGCGACACCGTTTTCGAGCGGGAAGTGGAAATGGAACCGGATTGTCAAATTCAAGCGAGTTGTCCCAACTCCGTAAGGATCGCCGTCGCCGTGAACCGAATGTGGGTGCATTATGGCCATCGGTGGCGGACAGGCAGGCAGTCGCGAAGAAGGCCACTCGATCGGGAGCGCTTCCCAAAACCTGAGGACACAGGTTGGTTCACAACACGGTGCGCCGGCTTGCTGCGCATGATGGTGTAAGGTTCGGCCAGTGGTTAGAATGGCGCCGACTCCCACATCCTCAAGCATCTGTTCGGAGCCTGCATCGTTGGCATCTTCCAGTCCGATTACGCTCGACAACTTGATTGCGCTCAACGACGAGATCGCCTCGCTCGCTCGGGCAGGTGTTCCGCTTGATCGTGGGTTAGTGGCAATCGGCAAGGACATGCCCGGTCGTCTCGGACGAATCGCGCAATCGCTAGGCAGACGCCTGGAGTCTGGTGAGGATCTGGCTGCCGCTCTCAGTCAGTCGGGCAGCGAGTTTCCCGCGATCTACCGCGCAGTGGTCTTGGCGGGATTGCGCAGCGGTCGGCTGTCGGTCGCGTTGGAGGGAATTGCCAAGACCGCCCGTCGTGTGATGGAAACTCGGCGCATCATGCTGGTATCGATGGTCTACCCATTGGTCATCATGGTTGTCGCGTCCTCGGTGTTTTGGATCACAATGTCGATCACGGTCCCGACAATCCAGTTGATGTTTGAAGACTTTGGACTCACCTGGCCACGTTGGTATGCCGTTCTGTCGTGGCTTGCCGAGTTGCTTTTGCTGGCCCTGCCTTGGATCTGGGGGGTGGCCATAATCCTGTTGGCCATCTTCTTAATCAGTATTTCGCGAGCCAGCGTGCTTGGCGAAAAACCTGGGCGTCGGTCGTCGACGATCGGACAGATCCTCCGAGCCGGTCGATTGGCCACCTTTGCGGAGACGTTGGCGCTGCTCTTAGAGCAGGAGCTGCCGCTGGCCGAAGCGCTTGAGTTGGCGTGCCAGTCAAGCGGCGATCGCGGCCTGAAGACGGCGGGTGACGAGCTTGCACAAGCGATACGGCGTGGCCAGCCGTTGAGCCGGCTCCCTGTCGGTTTCCCCCCGTTGCTCGGCTGGATGTTAATGGGTGGCGGCCAGCCTGGCCAGCTCGTCACGGCGTTGCGGAGATTAGCGGAGACCTACCGGCGTCGGGCTGCCAAGTTGTGTGCTTGGTTGACGATCTACCTGCCCATGACTCTTTCCGCGGGGGTTTGTGGTCTCGTCGTAGCTGCGTATGTCTTGCTGGCCATGGCGCCACTCTATTTCCTCTTGTATCAGATGAGCCTCCCGAGTTAGCGACATGGCGCAATTTCGCTACCAAGCCACCGATGACAACGGCCGCACCCAGACGGGAGAGATCGCGGCGCGCGACCAGGACGACGCACGCCGTCAGTTGACCGATCGGGGGCTGGACGTCGAGCACTTGGCGGCCGTGAATGTAGCCCAGTTTCCACCCGCACCGAGTCGTTTGACATCGTCCGACGCCGAAGAGCTTGTGACTCAGGTCGCGGAGATTGGCAAAGCCAATATTCCGATGTCGATCGGGTTGCGAGCAGCCGCGTCAGAGTCGACGAACCGGCGCATCAAACAAGCCTTGGAGCAACTGGCGCGCGGTACCGACTTGGGCCAGTCCTTGGAAGATGTGCTCAACGCCAATTCTGGCAGCTTTCCACCGCATGTCGCTGGCCTGATCGCGGCCGCCACGCGTACCGCGCAGCTGGGCGGTGCACTGGAGGAACTGTTGGAGCATCAGCGCCAAATGCGCGACATTCGAGGCACGGTGATTTCCGCAATCACCTATCCGCTGCTGGTGATTGGATTGGCCACGATTGTCTTTCTGTTGCTGATGCTGGATATCGTACCAATCTTCGGCAAGATGTTTGAAGAATTTGAGCTTGAATTACCGGCTGCCACAATGTCGCTGATACAGGTCAGCGATGCGTGTGTCGCAATGACGCTGGGTGAACAGAAATGGCTCCTATTGGGAGTTGGCACCACGACGATCGTGACGTTGTTGCTGATTCGTTTTGTCGCCGGTTCAGCGGGCTGGCGTCGGTTTTTGGGTAACCGTTCACGGAGTTACGTTCAATAGGCTTGGGGCCGGTTGATTTTGCCGTTTGGCCCTGATGGATTTGTGAAGAAACGAAAAGAAGTTGCGG
>NYXM01000197.1 GCA_002685655.1 Planctomycetaceae bacterium | reverse complement strand
GGTTGTATTTTGGTTGGTTGGCGATTCGGAGTTCGGCACAGCCGTCGGTGTGTCTGGTTGCGGCGATGGCGAAGCGTTGGCCGACAACCCGGACGCAGTATCCTGGCCCCAACTATCCTGGCCCAAGCTGCGGTCATAATCTGCGCGCAACGAAGCGTTTGCGAGGCAGGTCTTGGCGGCGGTGATCTGGTCCAACAACTGTGCCCAGGCCTGGGAGTGGACACCCGGTCGGTGACTGCGTACGCGTGACAACGCGCGATCTGCGGCGTCTGCGATGACGGTTGCGTCCTGTTCAAACCGCGGAAGCCCGAGCAATTGGTAATGATCAAGAGGACCCGTCGATGCCTTCAGATCCAGCCACTCGCTGTATGGGTCAAATCCTGAACTCACGTGCATTAATCCCCGTCACTCAGGGTGGGAAGACAGCGAGTTGGCGGTTGCCACCATACGCCGCAGAAGATCATTCTATCTTAGGCTCAAACTGTATATACGGCAACCTTTTACGTTCGTCAAAATGGCTAGTTGGTTGAGCTGATTTGCGCGGATTTCCCAGACCTTCTGGTGTTCAAGTTGAACCAGAATCGTTGTTTTTGCGGTACATCGCTTCGATCTGAGTCGTGTAGTTTGTCGCGATGATGTCGCGCCGCAGGCTGAGCTTGGGTGTCATTTCGCCGGACTCGATCGTGAAGCCGTGATCCAGCAACGTGAACACTCGCACTTGTTCGTAACGAGAGACTGTGGCGAGCTGCGTTTGAATCCGCTGATGGTACAAATCGATAACCTGTGGATGGGCTAACGCTTGCGCGGGCGAGACGATCTGCCACTTCTGTTTGACGATAACGTCGCGCAACTGGTCGGGATCCGGTACGATCAGCGCGGTCAGATAGTTGCGATCGTCTCCGATCACGACGGCCTGCAAGATGAGTGGGTCCTCGGTCAGCAGCGACTCTAACTGCACGGGCGAGACATTCTTACCACCGGAGGTCACAATGATCTCTTTCTTGCGTCCGCGAATGAAAAGAAACCCATCCTCGTCGACATCGCCGTAGTCGCCTGTATGGAACCAGCCGTCCTGAATCACTTCGGCGGTCTCTTCGGGCCGATGATAGTAGCCGGACATCAGATGCGGCCCGCGCGTGAGAATCTCGTCGTCGTCAGCAATTCGAACTTCTACGTCTTGAATGGCCTTCCCCGACGCCCCCCGCCGCACGTGCTCGAGGCTCGAAACAGTAATGACCGGCGATGTCTCGGTCAGCCCATAGCCCTGTAAAATCGGTACACCGCGTGCCTGGAAAAAATCAAATACGTGATCGGGCAACGCGGCGCCACCGGAGCAGAAGAACCTGACCTTGCCTCCAAACAGGTTTCTTAACGCGTCCGGTTCATCAGCCCTTCCCATGTCAATCAAAACGCGTCGAACCTTGTCGAAGAAATATGGAACGCCGTTCAACGTCGTGGGATGCAGTGCCTGGCAATCTGCGATCACGGATTCGCGCGACTGTGCCAGTGCCAACTGCGAACCGAGTGCGATCCATGTGTAGAGGTCACAAGTTCGCGCGAACACGTGACTGAGTGGCAGGAAATTGACACGGAGGTCTTCAGTCGTCTGTTCGATCGCGGCCAGGGTCGCCAAAGCGTTGCTCGTCAAGTTGCGCTGCGTCAAGATCACGCCCTTTGGTTCACCAGTGGTTCCGGAAGTGTAGAGCAACGTGGCGATCGACTCCGGCGTGACATGCGTGCGCGCTGCTCGTACAACTGCCTCGGTCGAACCCTGTTGCTCGTCGAGCAGTCGAGTGAACGGCTCGACACCGCCCGTGTCTGGGCTGTGGTCGAAACAGAACAGTCGCAGGTCCGGTGGCAAGTCGTCGCCACCTATGAGGATCTTCTCGACTTGCTCGACTGTCGAGGCCAGCGCGACACGAGCATCGCAATCCCGAATCTGCTCGAGCACCTGAGCGGCCGCCAGCGGGGCGTGAATCGGAACGTGAATCGCCCGAGCCAACTGAATCGCCAGATCGCACACGATCCATTCATATCGATTCTCCGACAGCTGAACGACACGCTCGCCCGGTTCGACAAACTCCGCCAATGACGTGGCGACACGGAATACGTCGCTCGCCAATTCGTTCCACGTGCGGGGCTGAAACTCGCCATCCTCGACGATCCAGATGGCGGTGATGTCGCCACTGGAAGCAACACGGTCATTGAATAGATCCACCAACGTGGTGTCCGTCGACATTGGCGTCCCTTCTGAATCAGTGGGGTGTCGCAAACGTATTCAATCGGCAGTGAACGTGAACCGCACTACGACTTCTGCTTCTTAGTGATTGTATGCACGCTACATATTGTGACGGTACAAACGAAGCAAACAACCGGTTATCCTTCTACAAACGGCTACGCGTTGTGGTCGCGGAAAGAACATGAGCCAAATAGAGGACTTTGATGGCTGCGCAAGTTCGCCATTCCACGGGGATCGACAAGCTCGACGAGAAACTCGGCGGCGGTCTGCTGCCCGGAACGTTGACAGTGATCGTTGGGGCGACAGGTATTGGCAAGACACAACTGGGGATTCAATTCGCCAACGCGGGTCTGGCGCAGGAGGGTCACCGGGGCGTGGTGTTTGACATGAGCACGCGTGGTGATTCTCAAAGCCATTCGGAATACGCTCAAAGAATCTTCGACTGGACGATGTCGGAAGTTTCCGGCGACCAGATGATCAAGTTGGATTCATTTTTCGCTGCGGAACGCAATCACGGCGACTATCTACACCTATTTGACTACAGCGGTCGGCGGGTCACCAAACGCGACCTGGATTTCGAACAATGGCAGCAATGGCAAGCTGAATTGAATGCCAAACTGCGCAGCGCGATCGCATTCTTGTATGGGAACTGCGTACATGGCGTGCGACGATTCGTCGTGGATGGCATCGAACCGACGGACCGGCCGCACGAGTCGATTCAATTCAGTTTATTCGAGTACGTCTATCATCAAGTGATTCGGAAGGATCCCGAATGGGTAGCGCGTGACCTGTTCCGTGAAGCTTATCGGCGCAACGCGGCGGACGCCGCAACCCATAACTACGACACGGCGTCCAACAGTTGCCTGCTATTGTATACATCGCACGACGCCATGCTGGACGACATGATCGTGCGACCGCTCGACGAAGGCGACGCCCTGGCCAACGCCAGCACGTTGATCTACTTGGGGAAGATCCGAGAGGGAAATCGGATCGAACGTGGGCTGTATATCGCCAAGCATCGAGGCAGCGCGTGTGACGATCAGATTGCTCGCTATCACATTGATGATGCGGGGATTCAGATCGATCGGTAACGCGGTGGGCGGAGCGCCAAGGTGGCGAGACCGGTCGCTCGTCAGTACAGGTCACTGGATCGAGTGATTTCTTCGGTCGAGATCTTCTTCTCCCAGAATCGCGGTGTTTATTGGAAATAAGACCCGGCCTCGTTACACCTGCAAGCAAACGCCCCCCACAATTCGGGTAGCAACCTGAAAAATCGTTTCAATCCGAACCCCGCCAGGTGCCGATGACAATTGGGTAGACACGCCTTCAGAGGAGTTCAACGTGACGCGCGTTCATGAAACGGCAGTTGTATCGCCCGACGCAAGGCTAGGCGTAAATGTCTCGATTGGGGCGTTTTCGGTGATCGAAGCGGGCACCACCTTGGACGATGATTGCCAGATTGCGTCACATGTCGTGATCAAATCCGGCACGTCGCTCGGCGTCAATTGCGAGGTTGCCGAGGGTGCGGTCCTGGGCGGACGTCCGCAACACTTGCAAGCCGGCAACGAAGTCGGCCGAGTGGACATTGGCGACCACAACGTGATTCGCGAATACGTGACAATCCACCGCGCCCTCGAGCCGGCGAGTGTGACACAAATTGGTCAACACAATCTGCTAATGGCCAATTCACACGTGGGCCATGACTGTGATTTGGGGGACCACATTATCGTGGCCAATAACGTCATGATTGCCGGACACGTCGTGGTCGACGATTGTGTGTATATCGCGGGGGCTGCTGGGATTCACCAGTTCTGTCGGATCGGTCAGTACGCCATGGTTGGCGGCCAAGCGCACGTTACACAAGATGTGCCACCCTTTGTCATGCTGGACGGAATCACCACGAAGATCGTCGGGTTGAATCAGGTCGGTTTGCGGCGGAGCGGATTCTCGCCGGCGGACTTGTCTGACCTCAAAGCCGCCTATCGTGTCGTCTACCGCGAGGGCCTGACGTGGAACGAGACGCTCGCAAAACTCAGCAAACAGTTTCCTGACGGGCCAGCCTCCGAGTTTTACGAATTCTTGGTCAGCAGTCAACGCGGCGTTGTGCAAGAACGCCGCACACCGCGCGCCGCGACCGTTCGCTTTCCCACGAACAGAATTCAACGAGCCGTCGATCTAGAAACACGAAAGGCTGGCTGAGAAATCTCAGCCAGCCTTTCGCCAAACCGTCGCATGCCCTAGCAGCGTGTGCGGATGGATCAGTGCCAGGAAGGGGTCGGGAGTCTTTTTCGGGCAACAACTTACGGTCGGCAGACGCTGATGGCCGAAAAACACTCCCGACCCCCTATCATTCGACTGACGTCACCTCATTGAACGGTCTTGCACCTAGCCGTTGTTGATCGCGGCCTGAGCAGCAGCCAATCGCGCGATCGGCACGCGGAAGGGCGAACAACTGACGTAATCCAGCCCAACACGGTGGCAGAAGTCGATCGACGAAGGATCGCCCCCGTGTTCGCCACAGATGCCAACTTTCAAGCCCGCGCGTGTGCTGCGGCCTTTGGTGACCCCCATCTCGACCAACTGGCCAACACCCGTTTGGTCCAGGGCCTGGAATGGGTCAGTCGGCAGAATTTCCTTCCTCAAATAGTCTGGCAGGAAGGAATTGATGTCGTCACGACTGTAGCCAAACGTCATCTGCGTGAGATCATTGGTCCCAAAGCTGAAGAAGTCTGCGTACTCGGCGACTTCGTCTGCGGTGAGGGCGGCACGCGGGATCTCGATCATGGTGCCGATCAAGATGTCCAAGTCGCTGACGCCTTTCTCTTTCTTGACCTCGGCAATCGTCTCTTCCGTCAAGCCACGCAGTAGCTTCAATTCGGTGGCTGTGCCGACCAGTGGAATCATGATTTCCGGATGAGCATCGACACCGTCTGCCTGGCAGGCGATGGCCGCTTCGACGATCGCCCGAACCTGCATCTCCAGGATCTCCGGATACGTCACACTCAGACGGCAGCCACGATGCCCCAGCATCGGGTTGGCCTCGTGCAACTGTTCCACGCGCGAAGTGACCTCTTCCAAAGCGAGACCCATGTGTTTCGCCATTTCTTCCTGCGACTTTTTCTCGTGCGGCAGGAACTCGTGCAGCGGCGGGTCAAGCAACCGGACGGTGACGGGCAGGCCCTTCATCGCCGTGAAGATGCCGACAAAGTCGTTTCGCTGGAAGGGAAGCAGTTTGGCCACTGCCGCGCGACGAGCGGCCTCGTCTTTGGCCAAGATCATCTCGCGAACGGCCGTGATTCGATCGCCCTCGAAGAACATGTGCTCGGTTCGGCAAAGACCGATGCCTTGTGCGCCGAATTCACGGGCACGCTGCGAGTCTTCCGGTGAATCGGCATTGGTGCGGACCTGCAAAGTGCGGTATTTGTCGGCCCAATCCATTACCGTCGCGAAATCGCCGGAGAGTTCAGGCGACTGTGTGGCGACCGAACCAACCATGACTTCGCCCGTCGTGCCGTCGATCGAAACTGTGTCGGCGTGGTTAAGCATCTTGCCCGCGACGGTGATCTTGCGCCCCTTCTCGTCGATCTGGATATCACCGGCTCCTGCCACGCAACAGCGGCCCCATCCACGCGCAACAACCGCGGCGTGGCTGGTCATGCCGCCAGTGCTCGTCAAAATCCCAGCGGCGCTGTGCATACCATCGATATCTTCCGGGCTGGTCTCCTTGCGGCACAGGAGTACTTTCTCGCCAGCCGCCGTTCGCTCGACCGCTTCGTCTGCCGTAAAAGCCAGCTTGCCAACGGACGCGCCGGGCGATGCCGGCAAGCCTTTTGTGAGGACTTCGGCGGCCACCTTGGCTTCCGGATTGAAACTTGGCAACAGCAATTGAGTCAGGTCGTTGGCCGGAATTCGCATGACGCCGGTCTTCTCCTCGATCAATCCTTCTTTAACCATCTCGCAGGCGACGCGAACCGCGGCCGCACCCGTGCGTTTCCCGTTTCGCGTTTGCAGCATGAACAACTTGCCACCTTCGATTGTGAACTCGATGTCTTGCATGTCGCGATAGTGGCTTTCCAGAATCGTCTTGATTTCCAGCAACTGCTTGTGAACCTTGGCACCGATCTCCGGTAACGCCTCGGTCTTCCAAGCCGGCATTTCATCAACGGGTTGCGGCGTGCGAATGCCAGCAACCACGTCTTCGCCTTGGGCATTGACCAAGAATTCACCATAGAATTTATTTTCGCCCGTGGACGGATTGCGAGTGAACGCGACACCAGTTCCGCTGTCGTTCCCCATGTTTCCGTAGACCATCGACTGGCAGTTGACGGCAGTGCCGAGCAGACCGCGGATACCTTCGACTTCACGATAGCGAATCGCCCGGAATGTATTCCAGCTCTTGAAGACCGCTTCGACGGCCAAAGCCAGTTGTGCGTGCGGATCCTGAGGAAAGTCAGTACCCGTATGTTCGCGATACACTGCCTTGTAAGCTTGGCACAATTCGACGAGCCCTTCCGCGGGGACCTCGGTATCGAGTTCGACATCGTATTTCGTCTTGATCGTCGAGAAAGCGGCTTCGAAATGTCCGTGGTCGATCTCCATCACCACACCGCCAAACATGTTGATCAAGCGGCGATAAGCGTCGTAGGCGAAGCGTTGGTTGTCAGTTGCCTTGGCTAACCCTTCGACTGCCACATCGGTCAGCCCCAGGTTCAAGATCGTGTCCATCATGCCCGGCATGGAAACGGCCGCACCGCTCCGCACCGAAACCAACAATGGGTTTGCGTCGTCGCCGAACTTCTTGCCCAGTTCCTGCTCGAGTTTCGCCACGTTGGCTTTGACATCGTCGATCAACCCTGCAGGCAGTCGACCGCCCTCTTTGTAATACTGAGCGCAGCACGACGTCGTGATCGTAAAACCGGGCGGCACTGGCAAGCCAATATCGGTCATTTCGGCCAGATTCAGGCCCTTGCCACCGAGTAACTGCTTGTCCGCCCCCTTGCCATCGCAACCCGACTTGCCAAAGTAGTAGATCATCTTGTCAGACATGTTTGGAATCTCTCTTGAAACCACGCGTAAGGAAAAATCGCCTCACGAATCAAATAGCGAACCCGCTCACACTGCGATTTGCCAGTGGAAAACCCGGGGATCGCCGACGGCGATAGATGCAAATTCAGTCCCGCAACCTACGGACGACAGTGACGGATGGGAATCCGGTGCGGAATTTCATTTAGGCACGCGATTTTACCAGCAGCCCCAAAGATCGTCAATGAAGGGGTGTTCTACGTAGACTGGATAGCCAGCGAAGTGTCGCACCATCTTGGCGAACCGAAGGCAAAATGCCAGAGTTGGAATCACCAGAGAGCATGTCAAGGTCCAAGCAACAATTCGCAGCCATGGCGTTTGCCTTTGAGGCGGGTCTAGGATTCCTGGCGGTTTTGGTCGGGCGCGGACTGGGATTCGATCCGCTTTCTACCTTGGGATTCGACAAGCCGGCGAGCGAGTTGGCGAGCGCTTGCCTCTGGGGAGCCGTGGCGGCACTGCCCTTGCTGATCGGGCTCGTGATTCTGGACCGCCAACCAAGAGTGCTTTCCAATTTCAAGAAGAAAGTCTCTTCCATCGTGTTGCCGATGTTCAAGGGTCTTTCGATTGTCGAGATCACGGCGATTTCTACCGCCGCTGGATTCGGCGAAGAACTGTTGTTTCGCGGCCTGGTGCAAAGTGGGCTCCAAGCCTGGCTCGACCAGCCATACGGCTGGGCCTTGGCGCTGGTGACGGCCGCACTGCTATTTGGCATCTGCCACTGGCTCAACGCCACCTATGCCGTACTTGCGACCGGCGTAGGCATCTACCTGGGCGGTCTTTTCTTGCTTGTTGATGACCTCGCAGCCCCAATCGTCACACATGGCCTGTACGACTTCGCTGCGATAATCTACCTGACGCGTGTTTCGCGACGGCCACCTAATTCGTTGACTTCGGACGACGAGATAGAGATATCGTAGACCTCGGTCATGCCACCGCCATAGGGTCTGGTCCCGTTTAGTCTGGCATTGAGAGCACTCAAGAAAAGAAAACGGCGACCCAAACCATCTTGGGTCGCCGCAGTCATGCCAAATAGATTCTTCTGGAGATGGAAGTCGAGTTATCAGCCGCAGCTCTTGCAGCCACCATGCGACTTGCGGCCACAGCTGGGAGCTGGGCAGCACACTGTCACGGGGACTTGCCTGCAGACCGTCCGCGGCACGCAACGCGTGACCGTGTACGGGACCTTCGTTGCGACGCAACGAGGCACTTGAATCGTCTTCTGATAATGAACGGGCTTGCATACGGTGTAGGGCACTCGCTTGGTGAGCACCTGCTTCTCGTAGCGGCAAACCGTGTAAGGTACTTTCTTCGTAACGCACTGGCGAACCATGCGGCAGACGCGGTAAGTGCAAGTCTTAGTCACCTTCTCAGGCACCATGCGGCAGACTTTGTACGAGCATGTCTTGGTGACCTTCTCCGGCACCATGCAACACGTCCTGTAAGTAACCGTCTTGACCTGCTTTTGCGGCACCATGTGGCAGACCTTGTACGTGCAGGTCTTCGTCACTTTTTCGGGCACCATGTGGCACTTGCGATAGGTGACGGTTTTCACCCGCTTCTCGGGAACCATGCGACAAACCCGATAGGTGCAGGTCTTCGTCTTCGGTTCACAGATGTAGCGGCAAACCGTATAGGGCACTTGCTCTTTTACAGTTTCACGCTCGTAACGAACGCAGTTGATCGTCCGAGTCGATACCTCGGGAACCCAAGTCTTCTTGCAAATCGTACGAGGCGGGCACTGCACTTCGACCATGTGTGACTTTCCGGGAACGTACACACAACGGCAAAGGCAGGGATCCCAAGTCCAGCAACCCGGCTCTTGAACGCACTTGCGAATGACAGGACCTGGGCATTCGATGACTTCGGTATTCCAACGTCCCGAGCAGACCTGAACTTCCTTGGTATAGTGGATCGGCTTGCAGATCGTACGACAAACCGTGCGGTAGCAAGTCTCGTAGACGGGTCTACGTTCCGTGTAGCAGACCGTCCGCGTCTTGGTTTCCCACACGGGCTTACAGACGGTGTAGCAAATATCCCGGCTGCAAGTTTCCCATACGGGTTTGCAGACGGTGTAGCAAACATCTTTCGTGCGCGTTTCCCAAACTGGCTTGCAGACTGTGTAACAGATGTCCCTGGTGTGAGTCTTCCAAACGGGACGATTCACCGTATAGCAAACGTCCTTGGTTCGCGTTTCCCAGACGGGACGGCAGACCGTGTAGCAGATGTCTTTTGTCCGCGTCTCCCAGACCGGCTTGCAGACGTCGTAGGTACACGTGCGATAGCATGTCTCGTATACCGGTTTGCAGACCGTGTACGAGCATTCGCGATAGTGCGTTTCGGGAACGTATTTCACGCAATCGACGGTCTTGGTGTCATAGACTGTTTCGTAGGCTGTCCGGTAACATGTGTACTGTTGTTTCTCGTACACAACGTCGCGACACGTCTTCATGACGGTGTAGCACTGCTGCTTGGCACAGCTAAAACTAGCAGGACTCGTTGCGGCACAATGCCGATAGCTGGCAGCACCCAGGTATCCGGCTGAGGCCGTATTCACCGATACGAGCAGCGCGATCGCCGCCAAGATCGGTACTTGCACGAAACTTTTCATCTTCCGATCTCCTTTGCTGACAAACAGAGTTGTCACACGTTGGGATTCATCTGGCAAAATCTAGCGTTTGGCAAATATAGGTTGCCAAAACGGGTCAGTTCGGTCCATCGGAAGAAAATCCGTTCTTCGTGTAAGACAGTTGCCTAGCACGCCCAACTTCCATTACAGAGCACCGTTGCGCGCGAATATGATCAATGCACCAATTGTGCGAACCAATGCAACAACTCGTGCGAGTGAATTCCCGTTTCGACAAGAAATTCGTGGTTGCTTTTTTGACTCTCGGTTTTTTGCGATGTAAGTACCTTCATCGGGGGCAGACTGACTTCCGACAAAACGGTCTTTCGACAAGTCAGTCGCTGACGGTCTCGACGTGGAATGGTCGAGAAGTATTCATGACAGTGAGAGGTGAGAGGCTTGTGATGAAGAACATTCGCAACCGAGGATTTACACTAGTCGAAGTGCTGATCGTCGTTGTCATCATGGCCGTCCTAGCGGCCGTCGTGATTCCTCAGTTCAGCTCTACAACCGATGACGCTCGCAAGAGCACGGCCGAATTCAACTTGAGCACAATGCGGTCGATGATCCAGACATACCGCGGCCAGCACGCCGGAGAGTTACCGGTGATCAACGGCAGCCAGACCCTCTCCGACGTAATGACCGGTAAGACAAAAGTGGATGGCACAGTCGACGCCACCAACGGTGTCTACGGACCTTACCTGTTGGAGTTTCCAGAAAATTCATACTCGGCCTCGAGCGCCGTAAAGGTCATCACAAACAACCCTCCTGTCGTGGGGGACGTCACGGCAGGTAACGCCGGTGGTTGGCTATACAACGTTACGACGGGTGGTCTTTGGTTAGACCGGAACCCGGGTTACGACTGGTAGACCAACTGCAAGACGTCTCATTCACCACTCGGATTCGAGCCTCTTTCGTGTTGCGAAAGGGGCTCGTATTGGTTCACTGTCGTCTCGGGCACCAGACCAACTCGGCTCGAACTGTCTTGCCTGCAACTGGGGCGATGTCCTAAAGTGTCAGCAGGAGAAACCGAAATCTGGTCCCTGATTCGCCTGCGATTCACTGCATCACGTCAGGTTCCGTTAGCTGTCACCCTCATTACTCACTTGGCCTCCAATGGACGAAGATCGGCCAAAATCGCTGACGCCCACGAACGGCGCGGTTCCCAAAGCCGTTGTTAGTCGCCTCAGCCTGTATCTCCGAGAACTGCAACACTTGGTCCAGAGCGGCCACGAAACGACCAGTTCGACGCAGCTGGGTACAGTTCTGGGTTTTACGGACGCTCAGGTTCGCAAGGACCTGGCGTACTTTGGGCAATTTGGCTATCCAGGTATCGGCTACCGGTGCGAAGAGCTGATTGCTGCGATCAAGCAGATTTTGGGGACGGATCGATCTTGGCCGGTGGCGTTGATCGGGCTGGGAAATCTCGGCCGGGCCCTGTTGCGGTACCGCGGTTTCGGACGTCAGGGATTTTGCGTCGTTGCGGCCTTCGACGTCGATTCGTCCGTCGTCGGTCAGAGCATCGAAGAGATTCCCGTCTATCATATCGATCAATTGGCCGAGATCATCGACAAATCCCAGATTCGCCTGGCAATTATTGCCGTGCCCTCGCCGGAGGCTCAGGGAGCGGCCACCTTGCTGGCCAAGGCCGGCATCGAAGGGATCCTCAATTTTGCGCCGGTTACGATCACGTTGCCGGAAACGGTGAAGCGTGTCGAGGTTGATTTGGCGATCGAACTAGAGCAACTCTCATTCGCGGTTGTGAACCGGAGCGAGAAAACCTAAGCTACTTGAATCAGCGTTGTTTTAGCCCCCCTCCGGTGGCTGCAAACTCTGTGGATGCAGATGCCCGATGGTGTAATGGTAGCACTAGGGATTTTGATTCCCTCAGTCCTGGTTCGAGTCCAGGTCGGGTAACTTCTTCTACAACGCTCGATCGTGGAATCGTCGCACTGAATCCCGATTTGTGGCGATCCAATCCAATTGGCCTGTGTCCCTGGTGTAATCGGGTCGTCCCCGTTTTCGAAGATTTCATCTCAGTTAAGTCGATAGGTCCCCTGGCAACCGAATCGCGATCAGGCCAAGATTCCCAGACCGGTGGTACCTGCCGAAAACGGTGCTCGTCACCGGCACGGTTTATCAACTTGCACACGAGCCGAGAAGCGAACCATGAAGCCTGCCGTAGCGGTGGTGTTGGCGGCCGGAAAAGGCACACGGATGAATTCCGATTTGCCCAAAGTGCTGCACCCGGTTTGCGGTCGACCGATGATCGAATTCGTCCTGGACGCACTCCAGTCGGCGGGTATCAACCACTCGATTGTCGTGGTTGGATACGAGGCGAATCTTGTCCGCCAAACGCTTGCGCATCGCTCGGATGTGGCTTTCGCCGATCAAATCGAGCAGCTTGGGACGGGACACGCCGTGATGATGTGTCGCGGTGCACTGCGCGATCACGAAGGGCCAGTGTTGGTTGTCACGGGGGACTCTCCGCTGGCACAGTCCAATTCGATCAGCGCCTTGCTCGCCGCGTTTGAGCGGGATCAGCCTGCGGCAATTCTGGGGACGTTACACTGTGACGATCCGGCGGGATTAGGGCGCATTGTCCGCGACACCAACGGCGAATTCCAGGGAATCGTCGAAGAAAAGGACGCCAGCGACCGTCAGAAACAGATCACGGAAGTCAACATGAGCACATACGTGTTTGACTGCCATGAATTGCTTCACGCACTCGACCAACTCGACAATCAGAATCAGCAGCAGGAATACTACATCACCGATTGTCCGGGCATATTGAAGAACGAGGGCAAAGATGTACAGGCGCTGGCGGTCCTTAAGCCGTGTGAAGGCTTGAGCATCAATACGATCGAGGAATTGGCTTCCGTGTCCAACGAAATGCGAAGAATGGGCTATCCATGCGTGAACTGAAGATCTTCAGCGGTCAGGCCAATCCCCAACTGACCGACGACATATGCGGGTCCTTGCACCTGATGCGCGGCAAGATCTCGTTGGGAAAATTTCCCGACGGCGAAAACTTCTGCAAGATTGAAGAAGATGTACGAGGTCGCGATGTATTCTTAGTGCAACCGACCTGTCCACCAGTCAATGACAATCTGGTGGAATTGCTGGTGATGATGGACAGCTGCAAAAGAGCGAGCGCGGCGCGGATCACCGCGGTGATCCCCTACTACGGGTACGCGCGGCAGGATCGTAAGGACGAGGGCCGGACGCCGATCACAGCCAAGTTGGTGGCCAATTTGATCACCCGGGCCGGAGCCGATCGCGTTCTCACAATGGACTTGCACGCCGCCCAGATCCAGGGCTTTTTCGATGTACCCGTGGACCATCTGTATGCTGCGCCGGTCCTGAATGAACACTTCGTTGAAATGGGCCTGACCGAAGACGACATCGTTGTGGTCAGCCCAGACGAAGGGAGCATTAAACGCGCCAGCGGCCATGTGAAACGCCTCGGTGGAAAGCTTGCCATCATCGACAAACGCCGAACGAGCGCCCTGCAGACAAAACAAGAGAATATCATTGGAGGGCCCGTCGATGGGCGCGTCGCTCTGATGTTCGACGACATGATCAGCACTGCTGGCTCAATTTGTGGTGCCGCCCGGCTCGTGCACGAAGCGGGGGCAAGAGAAATTCACGTGGCGGCAACGCACGCCGTCCTCTGCGGTGACGCGATCGAGAATCTGAGCAGTGCTCCGATTTCGAGCCTTGTCGTCACCGACAGCATTCCTTTGGATGCCAATCAACTGGCTGGCAAACTGAAGATTCTCAGCGCCGCGCCTTTGCTGGCCGAGGCGATCAAGCGAATTCACCACGACCAGTCGATCAGCGAGTTGTTCGGCACCGAAGGCGACTAGTGCCTGTTGCACGGACGTGTAACGTCCGCGGCGCTCTGTTTCATGAGTCCGAACGGCGAAACGACGCTACAGTGAATCAGCACGCGCTCTAGTCTGCGTCTTCTGAGGCGTTTTCCCGCGGTTCGCGCCGAAAGACCGCGACCACGTCTTCAACAGGTACAACGAACAGTTGATTGTCCGGTTCAAAATCGACCGGAATCGCGTCCTTCGGATGGAACAGAATCTTGTCGTACTGTCGCAACGGAACGTCTTGGTCATTGTCGACCTGGGCCGAAATGGTGACGATTCTACCCGTAATCGTGGGGATCTCCGACTGATCGGGGAGTGCAATTCCACCCTTGGTTTCACGTTTTGGTTCGTCTTTGCGGACCAAAATCCGTGCCCCAATTGGCTCGACATATTCAAACGTCTTTGCCCGCGTTTTTGCCATGCTTTTCTTCGTCTTTTGAGAATGTGGAGATTTGGGGATAGGGGTATTTGGGAACATGAGGATGAGAGAGTCTGGAGCTTGAACCAAGGTTAGTCCGCTACATGCCGTTCGGCAAGGGATCTCGATGCCGCTGGCCGGCTGGCGGTTGCCCGTCGCACATTGAGAGGCGCGAAATCGAGGAAGTTTGGAGAGTATTTTGAACCAGATGGGCCGTTCGTATTCTTTTCGTTGCGAGAACGCCCACTTGGACTTGAAATGGCGGATGATTCTGCGAGAATCTGGGGTTTCTATCACCAGGAAATAGCGACAAGGAACGCCACCATGGCGGACGTTTTGAACGTCTCTAAACGAGAGGCTCTCGGTACAAGCAACACGCGCCGGCTTCGCAAGACGGGGCAAATCCCCGCCATTCTGTATGGGCACGGCAAGGAGTGCATCAACCTGACCATCCCTTCGAACGAGGTGGAGTCGGTCATCCGCCACGGTACCAAAGTCGTTGACATCGTCGGTGCTGCGAGTGACAGCGTTTTGATCAACGAAATCCAATGGGATCCGATGGGCTTGGAGATTCTCCATGTCGACTTGACGCGCGTTTCCGCGGACGAAACCGTTTTGGTGACGATCATCGTGGAACTGCGGGGTGAAGCTCCAGGCATCAAACAAGGCGGTGTGGTCGATCACCAGTTGCACGAAATCGAGATCGAATGTCCTGCCGGCGAGATTCCCGATCGTCTTTCGGTCAGCATTAACAAGTTGGAGTTGGGTGACACAATTGCTGCCGGCGATATTGAAATCCCACTCAGTGCTAAACTGATGACGCCGAACGATCAGATCCTCGTTCAGTGTGTGGAACCGACCGAAGATATTACGGATGAAGAGGGTGCCGAGTCGCAGGAGCCCGAGATCATTGGACGGAAAGCCGAAGGCGAGGAGGACGCGGGCGAGTAGTCAATGCGGATCGATTCGCGGCGATGGGGCTGCGTGGACGCAGCAAGGGTCGTAGGCATGAAATTGGTGGTTGGCCTCGGCAATCCGGGTCGCAAATACGAAGAAACAAGACACAACGTTGGTTTCCAAGTCGTCGCCGAACTTGCTCGTCGGTTTAATGCTCCGTCGGCCCGCAGTAAGTTTGATGGAGAATACAGGGAAATCCAGATTGCGGGCGAACGCGTTTTACTGCTTTGCCCGCAGACGTTCATGAATCGAAGCGGGAGCAGCGTGTTGGCCTCGCGAGATTTTTATAAGATCAACAACGACGAGATCCTGATTATCTG
>NYXM01000020.1 GCA_002685655.1 Planctomycetaceae bacterium | reverse complement strand
TCCGGACGGTGCTTCTTGCTTTTCATGAGAATCCTCCGTGCCCACAATCGGGCGGTTAGACTCTCATAACACATGGATCAGCTTTTGGGGAGCACTCCAATCCGACGCTACGACAAACACCACTTGATTCTCGGTGACCGCTACGAAGCCAATGCACCGATCGCGATGGAAGTCGTCAACGCCGCGTTGCCTTTCGTAGATGTGCTCTCGTTCCAGGATTTCCGCGATCCGGTGAAGCATCTCGACCAGTGGCACGCGAAGACAGGAAAGCCCGTGCTGCTGGCCGATGCGGCAAGAATGAAATGGCTTACCAATCCGGATGAATTCACCCGGAATGAAGGTGCGTGGTACGCAGAGACGCTGGCAGAGTTATTCAAGAATCCGGGCTGCATCGGCTTCCATCTCTGCGGCGCCTACCAGCGCAATCGAGCTCGGCGCTACGGTCTGTTGGACGAACAAGAGAACCCCGATCAGGAAAACGTGGCCCTGATGAAGGCTGCCAACCAACGAATCAGTCAATTGATGGATAGCCAGTTCTGATCGACTCGAAGCCGCCACTACCTTGAATAAGAAACCTCAAGAGCAGACAGAGAAATTGGCATGAAGAATCGACTGATGTTTGTTATCGTCGCCGGCTGGCTGGCGATCAACGCAATCCAGACGGCTGATGCCCAGCAAAACAGGGGCGAACATGTGATCGCTGATTTTGAGGGCGAGAAAGCTGTTGCTGGGAATAAAACGACGCACAAAGCTAACGTCTCTGTGGTCAAGGATGCGCCCGCGGGTGGTGGCAAGTCAGCGGCGAAAACCGTCGTGGATTCTGCAGCGCAGGCGTCCAAGTTCTTTGGAACCGGCTTCCGTTTTTCTCCCGTGGATCTCTCCGCTACAGGCGAGATCAAGTTCTGGATCAAGACGGACATAGAAAGCGGATTCAGCTTTCAGATTCACAGCGACGATAATCGCGCGAGCGTATTCCGTTTCTCGACAGTCGGCTCCAAGCCGGGAACGTGGATACAAATCACGGCTCCGCTTGCCAAATTCAATCAGCCGCCGTGGTCCAAGGGCATGGCCGACCTGACGAAGGTCAACAAGATCCAGGTCACGGCTTTCGGCAGCGGCCCTTACGATGGCAAATACATCATCCTCGACCACGTGGTCAGCGCCGGACAACCCAGTCAGCCCACCGACGTTCCTTCCCACGGCGCTGCACCGGTAGATGTGCCCGATTTATCGACGATTCCCGTAGTCAAGTCCGCCGATCTGGATCGCTTTGGAGGGTGGAAAGGCAAGTCCTTTGAAGCAAGTGGCTACTTCCGCACGGTACACGATGGTAAGCGGTGGTGGCTGGTAACACCCGAAGGCAACGCCTTTCTCTCATTCGGCATCAATCACTATCACGCCTCTTGGTGGGCTCAGGACTACAACCGCGACCATTGGCTCAAAGTGTTCGGCGGCGCGAAACCGATGGATTTGGACTGGCAGAAGGGCTTTCGCGATCGTGCGGTTGCCGACTGCAATCGCCTGGGTATTAACACACTGGGTTTCCATTCGGAAACGCCCGCGCTGATCGAGCCGCCCCTCGGTCCCGTCATGCCGTACATTCGGCAGTACGAGCCGGTCCGGTTCTCGTTCTGGAGAAGACCCAAGGCTCAAGCGTACGTCGACGTCTTCTCTCCGCAGTTCGAAGAGATCTGCGACATGGCGGCTCGCAAGAGTGTTGCACCGTATGCAAACGACCCGCTAACCCTTGGTTTCGCCATGGCGGATATCCCAATCATGTCGGACAGTGACAGCCAATGGTCCAGGACCGTGACTTGGCCCCGCGTCCTGCGGAATCTTGGAGCCGACGCGCCGGGCAAGCAGGCGTATGTTTCCATGATGCGGCAGCGCCATGCTGACATCAACGCGTTTAACGCTGCCTACTCCACCGACTTCTCGTCATGGGACAATCTCGCCGCTGCCAAAGACTGGAGACCCAAGACCGATTTTTCCAACGAGACAGAGTTAGCTGACAACATCGAGTTCCTGCGCCGGTGCGTCGATCGGTACTACACCGTAGCCAGGGCTGTCTTCCGCCGCTACGACTCGAATCACATGTTCTTAGGCGACAAGCTCAACGCAAACGACGATTCGCTGGGTTCTTTTATCGACATCACGAGCCGACACACGGACGTGATTCTCATCCAATGCTATGGCCGCTGGAACTACCAAAAGCCAAGGCTCGACCGTTGGTCGTCCAAGGTGGACAAGCCCTTCCTCAACGGGGACTCTTCATACGGCGTCCCCAACGAGATGATGCCGAATCCGTTGGGGACTCGGAATTGGCAAGCGAGTACCCAGGCCGAGCGAGCGTTCTGGACGCTTGAATTCGCTGAATCCGCGTTCGCCCGACCCGACTTTGTTGGTTGGCACATTTGCGGCATCATCGATACTTGGAAGACGATGCCCGGAAAGGCCCAGAGGCAGCACTGCGGCATCATGACTCCAACCGGTGAGTTTTACCCTGAGATGGAGCATGTTGTTCGCGACCTGTCGAGCAGGCTCTACCGCATCGGAACTCGGCAGGAAAAGAGAAACCTACGAACTCCTCTCAGTGCAGTCGACGTGCCGCATGATTATTCAGGGAGGGATCTTGAAGGCATCAAGTCGATCGTTGAACAGGTGGAACACGGTAGCGAGCAATGGCGCAAGGACGCCGACCTACGGATTGACCAACTGCGCAAAGCGGAGTTGGTGATTGAGGTGGTCGATGAAAACGGAAAACCGAGGCCCGGTGTTCCTGTCCACGTGCAACTGAACCGGCATTTGTTCCGCTTTGGTGGCATTGTCGGTGGGGCAAGCATGCACGAACCTGCTCAGGGAGCCGGGGCCAACGGGATCTCACCGGAACAGTACAAGAAGATGTTCCTTGAGCTCGGCTTCAACACGGCCGGTTTCAACAAGTACCTGAAGTACAAGCAACGCCCACGGAGCGAACGGCACTTGCCGGCCCTGTTCGCCTGGTTCCAAGAGCACGATATCCCGGTTCGTGGCCACTGTCTGATGTGGCCCGGCGGCGCCTGGATGAACTTCATGCCACCCGAACTGAGTGAGCTGGTCTATGTGCCTGATCCAACGATGAACTGGAGCGGTCTCAAGAAAGGAGTGCCTCGCGATAAACTGACAACGCCAGAGAAGCGAGCTGTCCGAGACCTGTGCGAGAAGATGGTCGAGGAAGCATCGAGGCAATGGCCGGTATTCGAATGGGACGTGATCAACGAAACTCGCGCCAACCACATCGTTCAGGATCTGATCGGCAAGAACGCGATGGTCGACTGGTTCATAACGGCCCAAGAGAACACAAATAACAGAAACGCCCTCCTCTATTTGAATGAGAATCGGGTGATTTCGGATCCTGCCCAGGAGTTGATCACCCAAAATATCAAGCACTTTGAGGGGGAGGTCCGCTACCTTCTCGACAATGGGGCTCCCATCACGGGCCTTGGGTTCCAGAGCCGGTTTCATACGCGAGTACCGCCCGAGACCATCCTCAAGCGACTGAATTACTTTGAGGAGTTTGATCTGCCGATCGCGGCAACCGAATTCGAGATGGACAACTCGATTGGCGACGAGTATGAGCGGGCGGCCATGACCGAACGTGTGATGACTGTCTACTTCAGCCACAAACTCGTGAACGGGATCTACGCGTGGTCGCTTCTGGCCCAGGACCACGGAGGTCCTGGCCATCGCGCAATTCTGGAAGACGATGGCGCGCTCAAGCTTCGAGGTAAGGTGTGGATGTACCTGATGAAAAACCGCTGGTGGACCGACGAAACGCTCACCTCCGATGACCAGGGAATTGTCTCACTGAGAGGTTTCAAGGGCGACTACACCGTCACCTGTGGCGAGGGTGAGGCCCGTCGCCTGATGGAAGTGAAATTGACAAAGGACCAGAAGCTAGAGGTGATACTCAAGTCGAATTGAGACAGACACCGCAAGTGATCGTCGCATTTTGCCACCTCTCGCTCCGAACTACGGGTAGTCGACTGGCTACTTAAGCACAAGACAACAAGAACAACACTTATCCCACTGGGGCGGCTCGAGATGTAGGCGCCCTCGAAAGCAAATGATTCGTGGATCCGGAATCGACAATGCGCCAACGATCCAAGGTTTCGCTGCCACACCCACTTTAAAGACCAATCAGAAATGAAAACCTCAATGAATTTACGAACGACACTTGCGACATCGATAGCCTTCTTGATGTGCGGGCTGGCCGGAGCTCCGGCTCAGTCCGCTGAACTGGACACCTTCGGTGGCTTCACCGATGTGAAGGGCGAAAAAACCGGATTCTTCCATGCGGAGAAGATGGATGGGCGGTGGTGGATGGTCACGCCCGAGGGCCATGGTTTTTTTGGCATCGGCATCAGTCATCCGCTGACGGACATGTCGAGAGCGGCAGTCATTTCCGGCTATGGTAGTGACCAGAAGAAATGGATGACCGACAGCGTTAGCAAGATGCGGGACCTGGGATATAACTGCGTCTGGACGGGACCACAGACAACGGATCGAAACCGCTCCCGCTGGGTAGAGGAGGATACGGCAGAAAGAATCTACACGGAACAAAGATACCCGCATGCAATCCATGTACCTTTCATCAAGCACATGGTGGAGCTAAAGCCGGGAGAGATTCGTCCGGATGTATTCAGTGATGAATACAAGAACCATGTGCGCGAGCTGGTGGCCGACAAAGTGGTTCCGAAAAAGGATGATCCCTGGGTTATCGGCTGGTTCTACGGATTCGGGTCCTTCATGAAAGATTTCGAGTGGATCAATCAAACGCTTGCCCGTGAACCGGGCAGCCCTGGGCGCAAACGCTTGATTGAGGTACTTGAGGAACGTTATGGCAGCGACATCGAGGAATTGAACCGTGTCTACGGGACGGAGTTTGCCTCCTTCAAGGATTTTCACAAATCAGGACGCATCGCGTATCCCTCATGGGTGACATTCGCGAAATGGAATCCCGCGAGAATGCCTATGGCGCCGGTTGACCTTGTGAAATTCGAGGACGCTGAAGCGCTTTTTGGAGACATTGCCGAGCAGGTTTATGCATTCACCCATGATGAGATCCGCAAGCACGACACGAATCACATGATCCTCGGATCTTACGTCAAGAGCGACACCTACACTCTGGATATCTGGAAACGCTTGGCCCCCTATATTGATTTGGTGGCCCCCCAGGATTTCAACAGTCGTTTGCGGAAGACCAGGCGCTTCCTCTTGTTCATATCGACGATGCGGTGGACGTCGCAGTCCGCCTTGCCGAGTTCAAAGAGATGGCGTTTTCGATCTACAACTCGCCATCGCAGACCTGGACCTTCGGTAAGATGGCGGCGCATGTTGCTTCGGTGAAATCGGAAATCGGATTCGTCTTTGGGCAATCTAAGATGGTGGGCCATCCTCACAAGACCGACGCGTCGCGGTTTATACGAGAATTCGGCTGGCGCTCCCTTCCGCTGGAAGACCGCATGCGCTTAATCGTCGAGCAAACTGCGGACAAACACTGACTCAGCGGTCCTCGATTTCGGAACAACGGCAAGCACCCGACGCGGCCGAGAAGGAATAGACGCGGATTGACGTGTGGGAATTACGGTGTCGACCCCGTTTCGGCGATCAGCGAGGCCGAGGCGACTCCGCGCGGAGGTCACATCGACCGCCCGCACTTCGTGACAAGACGAATGACAGCGGTTGGTCAAACTTCAGCGGCCTAGAAAAGTCTCAAACTCGCATCGGTGTTCCGACCGATGCGCGAAATCGCACGAACCAATTGAGCTCGTTGATCCTGCAAACGGACTACGCAAGTACTGCCGCAACATGGCTGCAAACCAGTGGTTGCGATGTTTGCAGGTCGACGATGCCACGGCGAAAAAGTTCTAACCGTGTCTTGTCGCCCCGACATCCTAAAATCGGAACGGCTTCTTGTCAGCTTGATGAGGAGCCGTTTTTCGTTTCTGGGGAAGAGGTTACGCTGTTTTTGCGTGAGCCCAACTTCCCCACCAAATCTCGGAAGTGCCGTGTTTTCAAGGGTGGCGAGCACGAAGTCGTCACTACATTTCAGTTTGGTTTATTTTGGGCAGGCGGAGCTTGAGGCGATCTAGGAGGATCTGTTGGTGGTCGGTTGGTTTGGAGAG
>NYXM01000019.1 GCA_002685655.1 Planctomycetaceae bacterium | reverse complement strand
ACTCTGGTTTCAATCACTACTATGTGCGACATCAGTTTCTCCTGTATAGTTTTAAACCGACACTCTTCACAACGGAGGTATCATGTCTGGCCCTTCCAGCGTCCGTTGTAGTTGTCGTACTTCAACTGGCCAGTGCTCAGCTCGCAAACTAGTGGGTACTTCCAGTCGGGCAACTGCACACCAAGACCGGTTGCTTCGCCGCTGAACAGGCGATGAGTACCGTGGATCGGAAACGGCAACCGAAGACGATTGCAGCCAGCTCGGACTGCGGCGGCATCTTTGACTTGTGTTTTGATTTCAACGATGTGACTCAATTGTTGGCTCCTTGTTAAGGGTAGGTGGACTGGCTGGGTGACATCAGAACGGCGGATTTTCTGTTAAGGCGGGCGGCGTTTCTTGTTCAATGCGTTGTCGATCAGGCGGCGTCGGTAGGGCAAGCTGTTCGCTGACGAGATTCTGAATCAGTACTTCACTGACGTCTTCATCCGGCGTTCGCAGCCCGTGCAATAAATACCAACACAGCACCAACGGCAGTGCGGCGACCAGCAACAGGCCGACACTCGACACGACGGGAGCCAACAAAGACTCGCGAACGCGTTCCGCTGCGATTGAACGGCGTTCTTTATCCAGCTGGGAGCGTTGCTCTTGCAGGTCACTCTCCATGGCGACCATATCTTTCCGTGATTCGGCGATGGCATTGACCAGACGTGATGTGCCCTCGGCGACTTCGCGGTGTACCTTGGCCATCTCCTGATTTTGTGCGGCTTGTTGACGGTTACTTTTCGCGACGTGCCTGATGAGGCGGTCGTCGGACGAGCTACAACCGGTCGCCAGAATGATCAGCAGGATCATCGCGGCGTGCTGACGGGGTGGGTTCATGAGCATCGGACCTCCAAAAGGATAGAAGACGGTGCAGCAGCTTCTGCAGCGACCTGCGAAATTTCACCTCGCGAACGAGCAAGGCGATGGCGACGAGCAGTGCGAATGAGAAGCCGGCGACGAGTGTGGGGTTCATACGCATGGTCTCCGGAATGGGGCGAAAGGAGCGGCAGCGAAGCTCAAAAGGCAGGTTAGGAATGCTATGGTGTAGGCATCAGTTGATTCTGACGTGGAATTGGGAATTATTTAGGCAGCCAATGGGATGATGGCGCCCAATCCGCAATTGGTTAAAGAGGGTAGCCGCGTCCGGTTTGCGGCGGATGTTCAAGTCCTTCACCACCACCGTGGGCCGGCTCGGGACGATCTCGCCAATCTCTTCATTTGGGTAATACCACCGCACCCCCAGGTTGTTCTCGAGGAAGGCATGCACGGCGTAACACGTGGCCAACGAGCTTGGCAGCGCGTGGTAGATGCTCGCATAGCTCTCATAGTCGACTTCCGTAAACCCATCGTGATCGTGGCCGATCAGGACCAGAGTGTCCGGCATCGTCTTGATCAGGTACTCTTGCCGATCAAACCCGCTGTTGTCGTATCCGAGCGCATTGGTGGCGATGCTTTCTCCGATGAGGATTCGGTTACCGGAAACGTCGGCGGGCTCGCGCACAATGGGAATTCTCGCGCCGGACATTCTCTCCAGGTAGTGCTGCAATTCATACGCGGCAAGCTGCGCTGCGGCCCGTGGTTCCTCCGCAAGCACAATCGTGGCTCGCGGGCGTCCGTCCTCCACCAGATTCACCGTTGCGGCGGGCGCGCGCGTTGTCAGGAGTCCGAAAACAGCGGCAACGACAACCATCGTGCAATGACAGCACTTGATCACGATTTGCTCCGTTCTAGCTACCGCGACGCGGCTGGTCTTAAGGCTCACAGCCCTCTAAGTCCAGCATCAGAATACTCGACTCGTCGTTGCGCATGGAGGTGTGCAATGCGAGTAAATTGCCTGGCGATTGGGCGGCCGTTCCGCGACAGTCTGACAGGTGGGCGCAATCCTTGCTTATTCACTCGCCGCGAAGACCTACCAGATGCTCCAAAAACGTCCGATGCGCCTGCTCAGCCACCGTCGGGTCGTTGCGTTTGTTCAGCACCTGATCGACCCACTTATCGAGCGACTCTTGCGCCGCTTTGATCTCGGCCGTGTCGCCCTTGCCTGCTGTTTTGGCGGCGACGATGGCGTCTTTTAGCATCTTGCAAAGTTCGTAGTCTTCGACACCGGCTCGGTAAGCCTCCCAACGCTTGCTGGAAACAACGCCATCCGGACCGTCATAGACGACCGAGTAGGAAGGAGTGCCGGCGTAGTCGTCCCACAAATCGGAGCCGTCGGTGTAGACCCAGAACCCGTTCCCCACGCAACCATGCTTGAATGCCTGCCAGAGCTTGTAGCGGTAGTGGCCGGTCGGCGATCTCCCCTTCTCGCTGGACGAGCCGTAGAACCAGGTACGCTTGCCCTGCCAGAAGTCCCAGCCAAGTTTGGACTCGTTCGGACACCAGATGTCGATCAGCCCGTCAAACTCGCCCAGACTGGCTTCGGTGTTGTCCCCGGAGATGGTCATCCAGATCTGCGCCTGCGGATCAATCCGACGCAACAACTCGCTAGAGGGCTTCACAATCTCACGCATCTTCTTCTGACTCGGCTCATCAATCCATGTGAACGCAAAGTCATCGTAGCCATAGCCCTTCTCCTTCATGTGCGCGATCATGTCCTTCAGCCAGCGCGTGAAAACCTTTGTCCTTCGCGCGTCGCCCTCTTTGGGATGCATCTTGCGGTGGTCCCAATCAAAGCCGGTCCAAAGAATCCACTGGCGCGTCCCAGGCAGCAACTCCATGTACTCGTCCATTTTGGAGAAGTCCATCGGCTTGGTGAAATTGCCTTCAGCATCAGCTTCGAAATACGGAAGATAGGGCGAAATCACTTGCTGGGTGTTGGCGTAGTGCTCGCGAAGGTCCTGGGCGACGCCTGTGGGGTCTGCCTTGGCAATCGGCCAGTGCATGTAGGAGAAGTTCGTGACATTCAGCGTCGCCTGCTCGGGCATCGCGACCAGTGTGATCTTGAAGGTGAAGGTCTTCGTGGCGGAGACCTCGCCGCCGGCCAGCGAGATCGTCGCTTGGTACTTCCCAAGCTTCAGGCCGCGGGAGTTAATGGTGAGCCAGACTTGCTTGGTCATCCCAGCGGGAATGTTCAGTTTGCCTTTGAGCGGCATCAGGGCATCGGCGCGCAGCCGAAAGCCGTACGCCTCGACGAACTTCGCCTCGCGCAGATTGATCGAGGTCGAAGGGACCCGGATCGTGCCGGCTTGCAGGTCGGCAACCGTGATTGACAGTTCCATGGGGGCCGATGTGGCATTGGTGAGGTTGAAGGCCAGTTCCCCCCATTCGTTTTGCATCATGATCAGCGGACCGGCATCGGTCGCAGTGGCGTCCCAGTCGAACGGCGACAGCGGAGCCCAGGGGTTAGCCGACTTGACCAATAATCCGGAACGGCCGGTGGCAGACAGGTATTCGCCCATCTCCTGGCTGATTCTGCTGTCCAGCTTTGTAAACGGTGCACCGCGCCGGTAGTCAACCTTCTCGGCCTCGGAACGGGCCATGATCTCGGTCCGAAGCCGATTCAGAGCGGCCCGCGCCTGGTTGGCCGCCACCTTGTGCTTTCCGTTCTCGTCGGCCAGCCGCGACTCGGCGAGGCCGAGAAACGTCAGTGAGGAATTCTTCTGTCTTAGTCGAGGTATGCGGTCCTTCGCGAACTGACTAATCGCGTTCTGGGGCAGATCTCGATCCTTCGGCGTCAAGCCTTTCGTCTTTGCTCCCAGCACTTCAATCTCGTCCACAAAAACATAGTAACCACCGCTGATTGTCTGCAGCCGCACGAACCGGGCTTGATCGGCAAGTCCCTCGAGCTTGAAGGTGTGAATCGCATGCTTTTCCTGGTTGACCGACTCGTTAATGAGGTCCCCCGCGTAGCTGTATGTCAGCGCGTCGTCGCTCAAGAAGACCATCACGGCGAGCGGAAACGTGACTTGCGTCCGCGTGTCCGCACCACTCTCGAAGGTCAGCCCGTTGATCGAGCAGATTTGTCCCAGGTCAATCTCGATACTTTTGGACTGCGCGCCCGAAACCCACCCGACCGTGCCTTTGTTGGACCAGACCGACCCGTTGTAGACACCGTCGGTTAGGTCGGTCGCATCGCCCGCGTCGGTGCAGCCCCCGTAGTTGGGCGGATGGCTAAACGTGTACGGCCGCTTCAAGGCAAGGTTGTCTGCGGAACATGCGGCACCGCTGAGGACCATCAGCACGATCACGAGTATCATCCTCAGCATCATCAGCTCCTCCCGTCGCCCGTCAGCCGTCGAGTTCATCGGGCGGGATAAAGCCGTCACGATTGACATCGAGTTCTTCAACCTTTCTCTTCGTGAGCAATACGAATCTGGTAAAATGTCAGTCCGTAAACTGAAACGCGTAAAGCTTGCAGTCGCGCATGTGGAAACGGATTCTTACGGGTCTTCCGGTGAGTGTGCTGACTTCAGCACGATCGCCCCAGCGGATGGGCATGCGGACTGAGTTTCCGTTGACCGGTGTCGCGTCGGTTTTCGAGAAACCCGAAATCGGTTTGTCGTTCTCGTCGAGCAACTCGACGATCACCGATCCGCCGCCGCTAGTTTCCACGTTCAGCTCCAGTCGCTGGCCACTGAACTTGATCAGAGGCGTGGTGATTTCGCCGACGGCGTAGTCCGCGTTGGCGGAAACGAAGCCGTCCAACCGCAGGACGGCGCGGCTGATGCCCGTGAGATGTTTTCCGTCCGGGGCAGCGCTGTCAACGTAGCCGTCGTGGTCGCGATTCGAGCCGACGTAGTAAATCCACAATTCGTTGCCCATGCGCACGGGATCGGGCATGGCCCAGACGAACTTGGAATCGAAACGGCCGGCCGGCCCCATCGCCATGAACGGCTTGCGCCCGCCGGACCGCTGGAAATTGCCCCCGTCGCGGCTCACGGCCAAACGCACGTCGAAACCGGCCGGACCGAGTCCATTTCGCGGCGCACGCGGTTTCCAGTGCCAGTACGCCTGGGGCAGCATGATGTAAACACGATCGGCCTCCGCATAGCGAAAGACGTCGGCTCCGTAATAGTCGACCGGCGGCTGCCCTGGCGGTGTCGCGTGCAGCGCTCGGTCGGCTTCATCTGGCCCGATGACGATGCTTTGCTTGTCCCAACTTTTCAGGTCATCCGATTCCAACCTCCGGACCGTGCGGAAGTTCTCGGGTGCTTTCGCCGTCCCGTGCCGATGCGACATCCAGTAGCGCGTGTAAAGCGCATATCGCTCGATGTTGGGATCCCAAAAGGCGACGCTTTGCGTGTCCCAGCCGCCGCGACCAGGGTTCAGTCGGGCCAACAGCTTCCAGCGGAGCCCGTCGGGCGAACTGTGCATGTGAAACTCGCGTGAGGGATAGACTTTCGCCTGCGTTTTGTAGCGATGTTCCGGCGGCGCTTTAGGATCAATCCACACGGCACAACCGCCAATGATGCCGGGAATCACGACGTTGTTTTCTTTCGAACCGTCGATTTCGTGCAGATTCAGAATGGGCTTGGTGAAATGCAGGCCGTCCTTCGACTCGGCGTAAGCAACTCGGCCATACCGCTGATCGCCGTCGCGCCGCGAATCGTACCACAGCCGCACGACGCCATTCTCTTCGATGACGCTGCTGTAGACGCCGATGTATCTGTCCGGACCGGTTTCCCAAGGCCGGTCGTTTGTGAGCAACACCTTGCCATCGCGATAAGGCGGGTTCATTGTCAACGTTACACCGCGACTCGACTCGATGAACAACTCGTCGACAAAGAGTTGTTTCTTCGAGCCAACGTCGATGACGCGCCGCCGTTCCGGTTCAGCGAGCGTTGTTCCAGCAAGGCATACGACGAGGAAAAGGGCAGCTATTCGGGTCGACGTGCGGTTCATATTGTGTTCATTGTCCCGCGAGTTGTTGTTCTTGATCGGATTCCGTGGTTTCTTTCCTGATGTTCTAACAAACCAGTTGCCATTTCCCAGCACTTGGCAGATGATGGCCAGCGTGACCCATTCCACAGCATCTGACAAGGCTCAACGTGCAAATCATGAAATCGTTTCAACTCGCTGCCAGTGTGTTGCTAGGCGTCGTCGCGTCGATCACGATGGCGGA
This sequence comes from Planctomycetaceae bacterium, assembly GCA_002685655.1. The sequence continues at coordinate 5,156 of NYXM01000019.1, read as the reverse complement.
AAGCCTGAGATCGACTGCTTCAATTCCAGCCGAAGTTCAGACGCTCACACGTTTCGGTTACGGTGCCGCGAGCAAAGGGGGTGAAGGCGGCCGAGTGATCTGGGTGACCAACCTTAACGATTCCGGTGCCGGTTCGCTGCGTGCAGCGCTTGCTGTTGAGGAAACCCGGATCGTCAAGTTCAAAGTCGGTGGCACGATCAATCTGGACAAGCGCATTCTCGTCGAGTCCGGGCGTGTCACGATCGACGGCCTCTCGGCGGCGGAATACGGAGGCATAACGGTTCAGGGTGGGTTGGCGTTTTCCGGTTGCGAAGACGTGGTCGTTCGACACATCCGCAGCCGCGGTGGCTACGACACGATGGGTATTTACAACAGCCACCGCGTACTGATCGACCACGTCTCCACGGCCTGGGCACTGGACGAAGACATCGACGTGTGGGACAGCCGCGACGTCACGCTCGCGTGGTGCATCATGGCCGAGGGTGCCGTCGAAGGTCACGAAAAAGGTCCGCACTCAATGGGCAGCCTGCAGGCCGGAGGCAGCGCCCGCGTTACCACTCACCATTGCCTCTTCACGGGCAACCTGGACCGCAACCCCATCATCGCCGGTCCGACCGCGAAACCGAAATATCCGCTGGACGACTATCGCTTCGAGGTTGTCAACAATGTCATCTACAACTACTGGAACTCATCGAAGTTCACCGGCTACGCGCGGATCAACTTTGTCGGCAACTTCTTCCGTCCCGGTCCGGATTCAAGTCTCGGCAAGCCGGAGATCAACATCATTCCGAAACACCAACGGTGGGAAGATGTGAGGATGGACCCGCAAGTGTTCTGCGAGGGAAATCTCGGACCGCGCCGCCAGTCCGACGATCTCGACGAATTGTCATTGGTGATGATCTACGGCAAACAGAACCGTCAGTCGAAGTATGGGGCATACGGTGCCGAAGCCGAACAATACATCGCCGGCAAACCCTTCGGCAGCCCCGCAGATGCGGTGCTCAAACCGCAGCCCGCCGAACAGGCTTATCGGCAGGTGCTCGACCAGGTCGGAGCGTGGCCGCGCGATGAGGTCGATCAGCGTCTGATCCGCGAAGTGCGGGAGAAACAGGGCAAGATTGGCCGCGTTGGTCCACGCTGGCGGAAGATCTATGAGCAGTTTCAGAAGAAGCGGCAAGCGAAGAAAGAACGTTAAAGCGTTACACGATGGCGTTCCGACTTGATCGTGGCCGAATTCGATCCCCTGTAGTGGTCCAGCGATTTTTTTCGTGTGAACAGAATTGCACTAATCTGGGCGATGTTGATGAACTTTTGTCCAGCGCAAAACTCGCTGGACCACCACAGGCGGCACGGTTGGCAGCATTCTCATCGGTGGGTTCACCAGCTTTGACAATGACGCTGCGACCTTGCGAGACATCCTCGACAACGACTGGATCGCCCACTTCGCTGCAGGAGACAGCTACGAGGACATCGCGAAGGATCTGGTGGCGAATCGGTTTATTCCGGGGACGACGGTATTTGACGACCAAGCGAAGGACAAACTCAAAGGCAGCAAGAAGGCCCGTGATCTGTTCTTCGCCGACATCGACGGTGAGGATGATGACGATGACAAGATTAAAGGAAAGAAGAAGGACGAACTGGTTATTGACTTGGCGGAGTTGTTAACGCTGTAGTGTCCGCAAATGATCGTCCGACCCGTCCGAATCTGGACGCACCGGACGGTGCGGACGATGTTTTCAACCTTCTCACGGTTAAACCGGTTCGCAAACGGTCCCCACTTGGCAGTCCGACGATGCGGCTCCATCCTCGTCCTCCCCATGAAACCGGTCCCAGTCATCACGCAACTCACGTCGTAGCTGGCTGATCCGCCCCAAGCTCACCTTAAATTTTGCGGCCGCCACACTGGTCGTTTCTCCCTTGGCCAACGTCTCGGCAATCCTTCGTCGCCGTCCACCAAGCGTCCTTAACCAATCACCGAAATCGATTCTGGCCGCTGCCGTATCCGCTGGTCCCGCATGTCGATCCTCAACCAGCAATTCCAACCACATGCTTTTCCGTTTGTTGTAGCGAGTCAACCGTTCAACCGTGATTTGCTTCATCTTCTGGGCGTACTCGGACGTAATGTCGTTCTTGTTGGGCTTGCCGCCTACTTTGTGGCCACTGATGACCTGCCGGATGGCGAACTGTGCCAGCGGTGTGGCATAGATCACGTCTTGCAGATCACGTTCGACAAGCTTGACGAACGACACCCAGCAGTTGGCGATGGCTTCGGCGATCAGTTCGTTCCGTCGTTCGGGCAACTCGTGTCTGAAGGCGAAACGGACTTGATCATAAATCGTCGGCATCATGTCCATGAATCTGTGTTGCAGTGCATCAGCATCTTGCTTCTTGGGCAAAGCGATCATTGGGGCGACCTCCAATGGGATAAGGCCACCCCGTCGCAGGGGCAGCCTGTGTTGGGAAACACAAACTGCCCCGCTGGTTGCAGGGCAAGAACGAATGAGAGTTGAAGCTGACGTGTTAGTGATCGTCAGCAACGTGATGCTCGATGGCGTTAGGTGACGGTGCCCTCGTTGTCACTGGTGTCACGCAGTCCGAACGGCAAAGAAGAGCAAAAGAGCCCAATAAAGCGGGTTGGGAATGCTACGCCATGGGCATCATTGGATTTTGACGCGAACGACGTCACAATTTAGGTTCTAACGGCACGTACACTGCGCTACTGGGAGCTATCGCGATGGCTGGCAATGAAGATTCCGACCATGACACTCTTTACCAGCAGGGACGCGAGCAGATTGAGGTTGCCTACCTGCAANCCGTGAATCGCGGCGTCGTCGATCCNGTCGTNATNGTCATGGANCTTCGTGAGCCGTTCGCAATGAAGATCGCAGAAGCTGCCGGTCAAAGAGCCTCTGTTGAGGCACAGATCGCAGAGGTCGAACGGCGAGGTGTGGTGCCAACTGTGTTTGGCGGGCACCCGCGAGAGGGTGCGAAGAAATTGCTGGCGGAGTCTCCCGAGATCGTCAATGCCCTGGATGGCATGACAGCCCCAGGCATGTTCTTGACAATCATCATCGCATCAGGAACGGCCTCGGTTCGCGAGACACCCTGTGTAGAGTGAAAAGGAGAAAGCCAATGTCGACCGACATTACGAAAGAAGAGTGGTACAAGGAGTATAAGAGTCTCAACGCGGAAGCAGCCGATGTGCTGTTGGCGATCATACCGGACATGGAAGAGGCTGGGTTTACAAGTCACTTTTCCAGAGGTAAGAAGGCGGGCAACGCTACATGGCGGATGGGCTATGTGCGGCCGGATGGGAATAGCATCAACATCACGCAGGCGTATGGTAAAAGAGGCACTGGCAATACGTTTGTTGGCTGCTTCTGGGTGAGCGGGAAGTGTCGCGGCGACGTTCCGGACAAATGGCGTGGAGCTGTGAACGACGCCCTGGGCCGTCTGAAGAGTAAACTCGGCGGAACCAAGAAAGGCGGACCGGACCTAGACCCAGTTGCGTTGGGCGAAGCCCATCTGAGGATTGCATTTCAGGAACTCGCACGCGACCTAAAGGCAATCACGGGTACAGCGTAAAGCCATGGCATCGAATGCCCGACCAGCCGACTAATAAAATGGTCCCGTCGAGGCCGCTAACCTTGGTCTAGTGGCGAATCAATCGCTAATCGTCATCGGTCGGCTTCTCTTCCTGCTTATCCAAGAACGTGCCAGCGTGTCCGCGATCAAGATTGCCAGGCGGAGGGAGTGGTACCCGGCTGGCACTGCATCGTTCGACGTACAGGTGGTCGGTTTCATTCAGACCCTCACCGAAAGCGTACCAGACACCGTATGGCTCCGTGAGTCGCAACGCTTCCTCGTACCATTGAACATACACCGGGTCCGGTCCCCAACCAGCGGCGACCAACTCCGGCTTGTCTCGAACGAATCTCTGTGCAAGGTCTTGTGGGGTCAGAAACGCTGATGAATCCCATTGGAATGGCTGTTGGCTCTCGCCAGAAGAGTAAGTTAGGCGAAGTTCGCCCAGCCCAAGAGACCGAGCAAACGAATCAGAAAATTCGCCCATCAATCCACCATGGTCGGCGTACGTCCATGCTTTGGGTACCACGGGGCACCTCCACGCAAGCGGGTGCCGATATGGCACTGTCCGCATCCGCTCAAAACCCATCGCGTGCAGCTCTTTTACCATCAACAGAACGCGACGATACGGACAGAGACACATTTTGCTGGCTGCTGCTAAGATTGCCAGATCCCGCGATCGCGAAACGGCGTTCTGCGACGACTTGATCCTTTCTTCAGCCCGTTCGTAGGGCAGCCAGTGCAACGCGTGGTGAGGGTTGCTAGATTCTCCCTCCAGCATTCCCGCGAAATAGAAACCGATGCTGTTGGGAGTTACCCAGGTCATTGGGATCGGATAAACGCTCTCCACAGCTGTTCCGATGTGTTCCTTCAGGCAACGGGTCAACGTCGTTGACGGACGATCGCCTGGCTGTACTTTGATCTTGCTGAGGGTAGCACTAGTGCCGTAGGGATGGTTGCGTGGTTCGGTGACTAAGAAATTGCCACGTAGGTCGGTCGCGACGAAGCCAATGTGCGTGACTCCGGTTGGAACAACAGCATCAACTTCATCAAGCAGCGGCCGCGGTATCATAGATTGGTTTCGGTTCGCATTACTGTTGATTGTGCGCCGCCAAGCACCCCGGTTCCGAAGCCTGCCCAGTGAACTTCCCGCTAACCGTCAAAGACTGACAGTATTGCACACATTCCAGGCCATTCAAGCTTGGAAACAAGCGTGGTTACGACGGCTCGGACGGTCGGTCCGGACGGTTTCGCCCCGACCATAATGGTATGGTTCGGACGCCCCTTATTTATAAGTCTCGTTAGAAGAATCTGTGGGTGAAGTCAGGTTCGGGCGATGCCTGGCGGCAATTCCTGTGTGGATTGCGCAAGACTTGCCGACCGAAATCCCCGGCCAACTTACCAGCCGAGTCTCATTCCCAAATTCGTTCGGAGCCGGTGTTTACGTGTCGGCTGAGTTTCTTGACCGGACGGGGTGCTTGTTCCCTTGTCCCCTGAAGACTCGCCGCAGCTTCATGTACCGAGCTGACGCATTGCGGTTTGCTACGAAGATATGTCACGCCGCCGCATCA
>NYXM01000018.1 GCA_002685655.1 Planctomycetaceae bacterium | reverse complement strand
GCAACAAGCCTATGAAATCGCTCTCTATCACAACCTCGGAGCACTTCCTCAACCTGACTTCACCCACAGATTCTTCTGAGGAGGCAAAAAAGTAAACACAACAGCTCCCTTCAGCCGAATTCCTTGTCACCATGTCACAGCAAAAGCCCTTCGCTCGACGACATTTAGCTCCTCAATAGATAACAGGAATCGATCTTCCCAGCAAGTTTCTTTGACAGAACTCCGCCGGACGAGAAACAGATCGTCCGCCGTCGACACTCGACCGTGATGCATCGAGCGTTTAGATTAGGGCAAATGCGTTCGTGTAGTGAGAGAAGTTGGATTGGCTATGAGTGGATGGCAATACAAACGTGAAGACGGCGAAGTCGTTGGAATCTTGAGCGAAGACGAGATCAAGCATTGTGCGGAAAGGGGNGGAATCTNGCTCGACTCGCCTGTCATGCACGAAGAGAAGACCCAGGGCCGATGGGTTGCCGCCAGCCGGATCGGGCCACTGCGGAAGCGGATCGAGGCGGTAGAAGAACAACACCGTGAAACGTTGGCGTCGGAGAGTTCACCGATGGCCAGCTACGTTCCACCGCCTCAGGCAAAGACGCCATCGACNCAGCTTCGCGTGATTCGTCAGGGGGTCGAACGCGCCGCGGTTTCTGTCTTCCAAAAGGCCGCGGCGGTCGCGAATTNCCTAACGGCAAANAAGCCGTTGTATGTTTGCCCAAAATGTGAGGCGGAATTCACCAAGTTCGATGTGTTGGGGAAATGCCCGCTTTGCGGCGAATGGGCTGTCATCGCCTGCGAGAGTTGTGGCCTCGAATCGGGTGCAAGAACATTCGTTGAAAACGTCTGTAAGTGCCCTCGCTGCGGCGCCAAGGTCTCGCTCTAGTGCGCGTCGCGCCGACGTGTAGCGTCCGCCGTGTAGCGTCCGCCGTGCTTTGTCTCGCGAGGCCAAACGGCGAAGAAGTCGCTATAGNGAATCGGCAAGCGGTCTTTGATCGATCTGCGGCGCTTGGCCAGGCCCAATCAACTGTCAACCTGCTTTCGCGAAACGGCGATTCGCTTTCTTGACATATCGACTTCCAGGACTTTGACACGGACAAGATCGCCAACCGCGACGATGTCGCTAGGATCTTGCACATAGGTGTTGGCAAGCTGCGAAATGTGAATGAGCCCGTCCTGGTNCACGCCAAGGTCCACAAACGCGCCAAACTTCGTCACGTTGGTGATCACACCCTCCAGGACCATNCCCGCCTTCAGGTCTTTCAGTTCATTGACGCCGTCAGTGAATTTCACAGCGCGAAACTCGTGNCGTGGATCGCGGCCCGGCTTGGCCAGTTCAGTGATGATGTCGCGGATCGTTGGCAAGCCGGTACCATCATCCACAAAATCTCTGGCGTCCAGGGCGCTGGCCAGGTCTGCGTTGCCGACAAGTTCTGTCGCCTTCGTCTTTAACCTGACGGCCATCTTCTCCGCCACGTAGTAACTTTCCGGATGAACTGATGAGTTGTCCAAGGGTTGCTTGCCGTTGCGAATCCGAAGAAATCCGGCAGCTTGTTCGAAGGCCTTTTGGCCGAGTTTTGGGACATTGCGAAGCTCTTGTCGTGTTTCGAACCTGCCGTGCGAGTCCCGAAAAGACACGATAGCATCAGCGAGTTTGGAGCCGATTCCCGCCACATGGGACAACAGTGGTGCGCTTGCCATGTTCACATCCACGCCTACCGAAGTCACGCACGATTCAACTTCTCGAGCCAGGCATTTTCGCAATTGTGACTGATTGACATCATGTTGATATTGGCCAACGCCAATCGATTTCGGATCGATCTTGACCAATTCCGCCAGTGGATCCTGCAGGCGATGCGCGATACTGATGGCTCCTCGCACCGTGACATCCAGGTCCGGATATTCATGGGCGGCAAGTTCGCTGGCTGAATAGATCGACGCGCCGGATTCGTTGACCATGACCTTGGTGACATCATCGCGAGTTGATTTCAACACATCCGCCACAAAGGCCTCCGTCTCGCGGGATGCTGTGCCGTTGCCGATCGCAATGAGCTTGGCGTCGAAACGTTCGATCAAGCCGAGCAGCGTTTTCTCGGCGGATTCAACGTCGCTGCGCGGCGGCGTGGGAAAGATCGTGGTGCTGGTCAAGNATTTTCCGGTGCCGTCCACGACGGCGACTTTGCAGCCAGTGCGAAAACCCGGGTCGATGCCAATTGTCACCTTGGGGCCGGCAGGCGGTGCCAGCATGAGCTTACGGAGGTTCTTGCCAAACACGACGATCGCTTCCTCATCAGCCTTCTCTTTCATGCCCTGCAGCACCGACGACTCGATGCTGGGAAGTAACAAGCGTTGATAACAGTCGACTACGGTCTCAAGTAGGTCATGATGAAACGCAAATTGTCGATTGTGGGCCAATTGCGGCTTTAGTTTGCCGAGGACGTATGGCTCGTCCAACGTGATACCGACGCGCAAAATGCCTTCTGTTTCGCCGCGTTTCATTGCTAGCAAGCGGTGCGACGGAGTTCGCTTTAGCGACTCGTCGAATTCGAAGTACATCTCGAACTTGCTGCCTTCTTCCCTTTTTCCCCGTTTTACACGAGAGCTGACTTTTCCAAAGTCAGTGGCCTGCGCCGTCAGCCAGCGACGGACTTCGAGGTCTTCCGACCACTGCTCGGCCACGATATCGCACGCGCCCTTTAGCGCGGCTGTTTCGTCGGGAACATCAAGTTCCAGGTTTACGAACGGTCGCAGCACGTCACCGCGAGGACGATTCAGGGGATCCTGCTGCAGCAGAAGATCTGCCAACGGTTGCAGGCGACGTTCGCGTGCGATGGCAGCTCGAGTCCGTCGTTTGGGCTTGTAGGGAAGGTAAAGGTCTTCGAGCGTTTGTCTGTCGGCCGCCGACTCGATCTGCCGCTTGAGATCGGAAGTCAACGCGCCCTGGTCGTCAATCGTCTTGAGAATGGTTGTTTTTCGCTGCGCCAGATCGCGCGCCTTGCCAATCGCGTCCTCGATGGCACGCAGGGCGATCTCATCGAGACCCTCGGTTGCCTCTTTGCGGTAGCGAGCGATGAAAGGAATCGTATTGCCGCCGTCCAATAACTCAATGGTCGCGCGTACCTGCGCGGCAGTGACCTTGAGTGTTGCAGCGATTTGTGCGATGACCTGGTCAAGATCGAAACAGTTCGTGGGTGTGGTGGTCATATTTGTCGTGGGTTCTGTACTGGCGCGGGCATAATGCAGCAGACAAGCATGTCAGATTGAACGGAATTCGGCAATTGCGGGTTGGCGTTAGGTGGGTCGAAGTTGCACTCGATTCGAGATGTGGACGGAGCACAACCCGTCTTACCCACAAGATAAGGCGAGGTGTGAGGCACTGGTCTCATGGGCGTCTAATTGTCACAATTCGCTGAACCACACCTGCGGTACCCGAGCAGGCCGTAACGAGAAGCAGATATAGGTTTCAAATGCCATCCAATCCGGATCCAATTGCAGCGCATTATCTCCTGCGGGTAGAGATGTTTTTGGCAGACGAGCTGCAGCTTACGCGGAAGGATCGCCAGCTCACCCATTTGCGAGTGCTGGTCTTCCTGACTGTTGCGGCATTCTTTGCCATAGGGTGGATCACGATGATCGTCCAGCCGTGGTACCTTCCCGGCGTTTTCGCGGCGATTGGCTTCGTGGCGCTGGTCACGTATCACGACTCGGTCGACCGGCGATTGCAGCGAGCTCGGCATCTGCGATTGATCAACGACCAGGGGTTGGCCCGCCTGGCTAGAGCTTGGGATCGACTACCTGCGCCAACAATCAAGGCACCAGATGGGCATGTCGCAACGGCAACAGATCTGGACCTGTTTGGGCGTGCCTCGCTGTATCAACTCGTAAGCTGTGCGAACACGCCGATAGGCAAAGATATTCTGCGTGACTGGCTCGTCGAGCCTGCCAGTTGTGATGAAATCAAAGCTCGACAGCAAGCGGTCGCAGAATTGATCAACCGTGAAGCTCTCCGCGAAGAGCTGGTTCTGGAAGGGAGGCTGCTTGCCGGAGACGCGACAGAACGATTCGTGCAATGGGCGAGTGGTCCAGCCTGGTTGCACGAGCGACCATGGTTGATCTGGCTGTGTCGGATTGTACCAGCAACAGGGCTGTTGGCCTTCCTGCTTAGTTTGGTGCAGTTGATCTCACCCGATGTTGGTTTTGCGATTATCTTGGCCGTGGTTGTGACGAATATCTTGATCAGCGTTCTGTTTTCCGGCAATGTTCACGACATCTTCGCACGCGTCAATACGAGGCAAGGGGAAGTCCGCCGTTACCTGCAAATGTTTCGTCTGATGTATTCGATGCCGGAAACCAGCGGCAAGTTGGCCGAGATCAAACGTGAGGCGACTGAACGTGGTGGCGGCGTTCTGCGTCGTATGCGTGATCTGCAATTTGTGATGCAGTTGGCGAACATCAGCCATTCAGCGATGTTGTTCATTTTTCTGTATTTGCCGTTGCAAGCTGGCTTGCTGTACGACTTCCATATTCTCAATCTGCTTGAAAAGTGGCAGCGCGACTGCGGTGCACATGCCAGAAATTGGTTCGAGGCGCTCGGTCAATTCGAGTCATTGGCTTCGCTGGCCACATTGGCGTACGATCATCCAAGGTGGACCTTTCCAGAGGTTGATGCGGCGGCCACGTCGATCGAAGCGTCAGGGTTGGGACATCCGTTACTTCCCGATGCGGTGCGCGTCAACAATGATGTTCAAGTGGGCGTGGCGGGATCGTTTCTGTTGATCACAGGGTCGAACATGTCAGGCAAGAGTACACTGTTGCGGTCAATCGGCGTCAATATCGTACTGGCGCAGGCAGGTGGACCTGTCTGTGCGTCCAAACTACGACTGCCGCCTGTTCAACTGGCAACCAGCATTCGCGTGCGTGATTCGCTGGAAGACGGCGTTTCGTTCTACATGGCCGAACTCATGCGGCTGAAAGAAATCGTCGATCAGGCGGTTGACTTTGGCGGCCGCCCCGACTGCACGCTGGTCTACTTGCTGGATGAGATTCTGCAGGGGACAAATTCGCAAGAACGTCGCATTGCCGTTGTGCGCGTGTTGTCACATCTGGTTCGGCACGGTGCGATCGGCGCTATTTCCACACACGATCTAGACCTGGCTGCCAGTGACGCGTTGGTCGGCCAGTTTCGCCCCGTTCATTTTCGCGAGACGTTGCACGATCACGATGCAGAGAATCCGATGACCTTCGATTACAGGCTGCGCGAAGGAGTTGCAACGACCACCAATGCGTTGAAGTTGCTCGAAATCGTCGGTCTGGGAAACGCTTCCAGTTGACACCGATCGAACACTTCCTTTTCCTCTGAAGAACAAGCATGGTCATCACCCAGATTCGCGCTATTCAGCCGCCGACGCCCGGCTCGCCCGATGACTGGCGGACGCAACTCGGACAGATCGTAGTTGAAGTGCAGACGGACACGGGCCTGTGCGGCTATGGCGTCGGCGGTGGTGGTGCATCGGCGGTGCACGTGATTCAGACCGTAATCCGCGATTTGCTGATCGGGCGAGATGCAGAAACGGTTGAATCGCTGCACCAAGAAATGTGCCGGCATACCGCGTTCTACGGGCGGAAGGGCTTGGTTGTCATGGCGATCAGCGGCGTCGATCTGGCATTGTGGGACCTGCGGGGCAAGTCGCGCGATCAAAGCGTTGCGGCGTTGCTGGCGGACGAATTCGATGTTCGCCGTCGATTACCAACCTACATGACCGTATTCGACGACACGGCGGCCCAGGCGGCGCTGAATGCAGGGCATCGCGCCATCAAATTGCATGTCGAACGGTTCGGTGATCGGCCCGACGCCACAGCCATTGCACGGTTGGTCGAAGAGACGCGCCGGCAGTTGGGCGAGGACGCAGAGATCATGCTGGACGCATTCGCACGGTGGGACGTCGAGACTTCGTTGCGCGTTGCCGAGTTGATCGCGCCGTTTCGGGTAACTTGGTTGGAAGAGCCGTTGCCGCCCAATGATTTGCTGGGATATGCGAGACTCGTCAAGGAGAGCCCCGTCCCAATTGCCGGTGGTGAACATGAGTATCTGGCCGACGGCTTTCAGCGGCTGATCGACGAGCAATTGCACGCGGTGTTGCAGCCCGACGTGAACTGGTGCGGCGGCCTGACGACGCTGATCGAAATCTACAAGATGGCGCGACGGGCGGGTGTGCGAGTTTGTCCGCATCGTGGCTGCGAACCCTTTGCACTGCCAGCCATTGCGGCACTCGATCCGCAGCCGCTCGCCGAATCACCACGCCAGTGGTTTACTTGTCTAGCCGGTGCGCCCGTCGCCACGGCCGGCGTCATTCAGGCGTCAAGTGAACGTGGATTCGGTGTGTCGGTTTCACCGGACTTGTTTTCAAGCACGGCCAGAGGTGGTGAACCGGTTTCTTAATCTCAATCGAGATTAGGAACGGCTGCCTCTCTTTGGACACGCGAAGACTCGATTACCGCTTCGGCTCGATTCGTTCCTTGCCTACCCACTGCTGGAGTACATTAGGCACCAGGACAGAACCATCAGCTTGTTGGTTGTTTTCCAAGATGGCGATCATTGCACGTCCCGCCGCGACAGCCGTTCCGTTGAGCGTATGGACGAACTGTGTCCCTTTTTCGCCTTTGCGTTTATACTTCGTTTTCAGGCGGCGTGATTGATAGTCCGTGCAGTTTGACGTGCTGGTGATTTCCCCCCAACTGCCGCCTTCACCACGGCCCGGCATCCACGCTTCCAAGTCGTACTTTCGATAGGCCGGACCGCCCAGGTCGCCAGTCGCCGTGTCAACCACACGAAACGGCACGCCCAGTTCGTTAAAGATCTCGCATTCGATATCGCAAAGTTGCTGATGGATTTCATCGCTTTGCTCGGGTAGTGTGAAGGCGAACATCTCTACTTTTGTAAACTGGTGCACTCGATAGATACCACGCGTTGCTCGACCATGCGCGCCGGCTTCGGTACGAAAGCAGTGGCTGATTCCGCAAAGTTTGATCGGCAATTCCTCGGCGTCGACAGTGACTCCGGCGTAGAGTCCACCCAAGGTAATCTCAGCCGTGCCAACCAAACTGAGATTCGAGCCCTCGATGCTGTAGACCTGCGTTTCCGGTCCGCGTGGATTGAACCCGATGCCTTCCAGAATGCTATCTTGTGCCAAGTCCGGCGTAATCGTGGGTGTGAAACCTTTTCCCATCAGTTTGGTGATGATGAACTGTTGCAGGGCAAGCTCAAGTAAGACGGCTTCATTTCGCAGGAAATAGAATCCGTGGCCAGAAGTTCTCGCGCCGCCTTCCAGGTCAATCAGGTCGAGTTTTACGCCGAGATCGACGTGATCCAGCGGCGTGAAGTCGAAGCAGGGGACTTCTGCCGTGCCTCGACGCACTTCCAAGTTGGCTTTGTCATCGACTCCGACCGGCACATCGGGGTGCGACATATTCGGAATCACCAATTGCAATTCACCGATGGAAGCCTCCAGCCGGTCGTGTTCAGCTTGGGCTGCGTCCTTTTGACCCCGCAGTTGGCGGCCTTCTTCTTTTCTCGCGTCACGTTCGGCCTCGTCCTTGGCTTTGCCAATCGACTTGGAAACTTCGTTGGCGCGCCGGTTCAGCTCTTCGACCTGTTTGAGCTTGGCACGGCGTTGCATTTCGTGGTCGACCAAGAGGTCGATATCGGCGGTCACACCACGATTGACGCAGTTCTGTTTGATTGCGGTGACGTTCTCCAAAATGAATTTGCGATCAAGCATGTTGTCATCCGTGCAGGGTAAGGCGATTATTCGGGTGCGTGGTTGGTGAGCCTCTGATGGGGAATCGCGGGCACGCAAGCCTCGCAAGAGGGCGTATTCTCAGGAAACTTCGATACGGCTCAGTTCACGCCACAAATGCGTGCTCGCTTTGATGCCACGATGAAAATCGGCCAAGCTGAATTTCTCATTGGGACTATGAGTATTGTCGTCATTCAGGCCCCAGCCCAGCAACAAAACGTCGGCGTTGAGACTCTCCGAGAAATTCGTCACGATAGGAATCGAACCGCCTTCGCGAATAAACACGGGCGCATGGCCAAATCCACGCTCGATCGCCCTGGCGGCTGCGCCGATGTACGGGCTCTCTAGCGGAACGAGAAAACCGGGGGCACCATGATGATCAATCAGGTTCATCGTGATGCCAGGTGGGCAGACGGATTCGAGCATATCGCGGAGTGCGGCAGTGAGTTTAGTGGGATCTTGATTAGGAACGAGTCGGAAACTGAACTTCGCACTCGCGCGGCCGGGGAGTACGGTCTTGGCCCCTTCACCCTGGTAACCCCCCCAGATTCCATTGATGTCAAACGTTGGCCGAGCCCAGCGCCTTTCCAACGTGCTGTAGCTCTTTTCGCCACCCAGCGCTTTTACGCCAAGCTGCGTCATGAATCGACCTTCGTCGAAAGGAAGTGCAGCGAATTGCTGGCGTTCACTGTCTGTCAGCGGAACAACATCGTCATAGTAGCCGGGTACTTGGATGCGACCATCTTCGTCGATCAAGCTCGCCAACATCTCGACCAATGCGTTGGCTGGATTCGTGACAGCACCCCCGAAAGAGCCCGAATGGAGATCTTGCTTGGGGCCGGTCAGTTGGATTTCATAGTAGGCGATGCCACGCAGGCCGTACGTAATTGCCGGTTGGCCCGGTCCAAATTGTGACGTGTCGCTGACCACGACGACATCGCAGGCCAGCCGATCTTGTTCATTCTGCAAGAAGGTGATCAGGTTCCCGCTGCCGATCTCTTCTTCGCCTTCGATCACGAACTTAAGCTGAAGCGGCAAACCACCATTAGCCTTCAGCCAGGCCTGCGCGCTCTTCACGTGGGTGAGCATTTGGCCTTTGTCGTCGGTCGCGCCGCGGGCGTAGACGTTTCCGTCTCGTCGAGTCGGCTCGAAGGGCGGCGAAATCCACTCGTCCAGTGGATCGGGTGGTTGCACATCATAATGTCCGTAGATCAACGCGACGGGGACGCCTTCCACTGCCGGAGATTCGGCGTACACGATCGGGTGCCCGTTAGTCTCGACCAACTCCACGGTCAAGCCCATGTCCTGGAACTGGTCGATCATCCAATTGGCGGCCTGGCGAACATCCGGAATATGCGTGCTATCAGCACTGACGCTGCGGATTCGCAGCAGTTCGCAAAGATCCTCTTCAAATTGCGAACATTGAGCACCCAAGTACTGTTCCAACTCGGACATGATTCTCCTTTCAAGAATGGCAAGCGATACAATATAATGATCTGGGTCCGAACCGACCATTCCCGGTCGAGTGTTTCTACCGAGAGTCACTCAGGCGGTCATTAGAAATCGCCATACCAACTGTTCGATGGCCTATTCATGAAAGCAGCCTCCGCAACGGCCCAGCCGGAAGCCACGACGAAAGAAAAGCAGCAGGCTGACCGTCGTGACAGTCCGAAACGCCAGCCACGGTATCATGTCGTTCTGTGGGATGACGACGATCATACCTACGACTACGTGATCCGAATGCTCAAGGAACTGTTCGGTTTTCCCGTTGAAAAAGGCTATCAACTTGCCTGTGACGTGGATGCTAATGGCAAAGTCGTCTGTCTCACGACGACGCGCGAGCACGCGGAACTCAAGCGAGACCAAATCCACGCCTTCGGCCGGGACCAGCTGATTGCAAAATGCCAAGGGTCCATGTCGTCGACGATACAGCCCGTGGACTAAGCGGGGTCTGCAAATGGTCGTAGAGTCGAATCACAAAACATGTTCCAAACCATCGCGCGACTCGGAATTGCAATCCTCGCAGTAATCTCTAAGCATCGCTTGGCATCCGTCCCACCGTGCGTGAGCCATTCAACGGTAACCATTGCGACGCCGTGCCCTTGTTGCCGTCTCCATTAACCGGTATCACCTAACCCATGAGCGCCACGTTAAGAACTGTCACCTTGGGCTGCAAAGTCAACCAATACGAGACGGAGTTTGTCCGTGAGGGATTGGTGGGCATTGGCTATCGAAACGTTGCCGACGACGAACAGGCCGACTTGTGCGTTGTGAACACCTGCACGGTCACCAATGAAGGCGACGCGAAAAGTCGGCGTGTCATCCGGCGGCTGGCGCGTGAGAATCCGCAGACGCGAATTGTGGTAATGGGGTGCTATGCGACGCGCGCGCCGGATGAAGTTGCTAGCCTGCCGCAAGTTGTCGAAGTTGTAACCGACAAGCGTGAGCTTCCAGATTTGTTGGGACGCTTCGGCGTTGTCGATATTCCAACCGGGATTTCTGGTTTTGGCAATCGACACCGCGCTTACGTCAAAGTACAAGACGGCTGTTTGTTGCGTTGCAGCTACTGTATCATTCCCAAAGTGCGGCCGCAGATGTACAGCCGCCCCATGCAACCAATTCTGGATGAAGTTCGGCGCCTACAGGACAACGGCTATCGCGAGATTGTGCTGACGGGCGTGCATCTTGGGCACTACGGAGTTGACTGGAATCGGAACAAGCCGAAGAGCAAGTGGACGCGTCTCGCCGATCTGGTCGAACAGCTGGCGAAGCTTGAGGGTGATTTTCGGATTCGTCTGTCCAGCATCGAAGCCACGGAGGTTACGCGAGAATTGCTCCGTGTGATGCGAGAATACGAGAATAAGGTGTGCCCTCATCTTCATGTCTGTTTGCAAAGCGGTTCGGACCGAATCCTGCGTCGCATGAAGCGGCGCTGGGGAGCGAAGATGTTTGTCGATCGTTGCGGGATGGCCGCTGACGCGCTCGACAAGCCCGCCTTTTCAACCGATGTGATTGTCGGTTTTCCTGGTGAAACTGATGCCGACTTTGAGGAGAGCTGCCGAGTCGTCGGTGAAGTTGGGTTTTCCAAAGTCCATGTTTTTTCATTTAGCCCACGGCGAGACACGCCGGCGGCGGACATGCCCGAGCAACTGCCCAAACCGATCAAGTCGCAACGCAGTCGGCAAATGTCTAAATTGGAAGCGGAACTGCGAAAACAGTACTTTGAACGGCTAAACGGCACGCCGTTACGAGTCCTCGTCGAAGGGATGGACCCAGAATCACCCGGCAAGCTGGTCGGTACCTCGTGTCGATACGCGCCCGTCGAGTTCAGCGGCGGGACGGAACTCTGTGGTTCGCTGGTCGATGTAACTGCCGGTGCGGTCGTCGGCGATCGGATTCATGGATGTGCCCCGACGGCGCCTCTGGAGGCCGTTTGATGTTCCGGTAACAGGCGGTTGGCCTAGTGGCCACGTTGCGGGTTAGGATCCCACCAGCAACGTCTTTCCACGACTGATCTTGACGTCGCTTGATGGGCTCCGTAGTCTCCGGCCCCATGAGATTTCAGATCCACATGGTGTGCACCCTAGTGACGTCGTTCATTGTCTCCGGCGCACTTGCCCAGTCACCAGCGACGATCGTGAGTTCTGACGAAGGCATCGTGCTGCTGCGCAATGGGCAGACGTTGAAGGGCGACATTACGCGAACTGGTGACTACTACTTGGTGACTCGGGGCGTGACGAGTGAAGTTCGTCTGCCCGCTGCTTCGGTCGAACTGGTGTGTGCAGATCTGGAAGCCCTTTACCAATACAAGGTATTGCAACTCGAACGTGGAAGTCGTGCGGGACATCTGGCCCTGGCACGCTGGTGTCTCCAGCATGATCTTGCAGCGCGCGCAGCGGATCAGACGTTGATGGCCTTTGCGTTGGATTCAGATGCTGCTGGGATCGATATCATTGAGCGTCAATTGCTGGCCATGGAGAGACATGCCGATAATGCGACGCCCGTGACACCGAAAGCGAGAGCGGCCCTGGCACTTCATGAAGTCGAACAGACAGTCGATGCGTTGCCGTCAGGTATGGTTCAGCAATTCGTCACTTCCGTACAACCCTTGCTGATGAACCGCTGCGCGACCAACGGATGCCACGGCTCCAGGAGCAAATCAGAATTCCGACTGCTGCGGCCTACTTTGCGTCAATCGTTGTCGCGCCGAATGACGCAACGCAATCTGGTTGCGACGCTCGGCTATGTCGATCGTCGCAATCCCCGCCAATCGAAACTCGTGACAATGGCAAGAACGCAGCACGGCGGCCGTGAAGCAGTTTTTTCCGAAACCGAGACGCATCAAGTCCAGATGTTGGCGAAGTGGATCGCAGATCTTGCCAGCCAGCCCATCGCAAATTTGCCAGCGTCGATCGCTGGGCCTCCTGCATTTCTCCTGCAGACGCGGGCTGAAGCGGTGGCCGAATCGATAAATGCATTTTCGACGGACGACACTTCGCCTGCCGCAACGCCATCAAAGACAAGTCGAGGCGCGAATCTCGCCGAAGAATACCAGCCTCGCGATCCGTTCGATCCAGAGATATTCAATCGACGGTTTCAGCGCAACGCCAAGAGGTCCCAATAAGCGATGTGCAGTCCGTACCAGATGTGTCTATGATCAGAAAGAGTCGACCTGTTGCGGCTCCAAGTCGATATCGTACGGCGACCTCGGTTTTGCTGCAGGCTCCGTCCGCGGTTCTTCTGCTGGTTCCGGCGATTCCGCTGGCGGTTGAGCGGCACGACCAAGTGCCTTCCCCTTGGGCAAAACACGTTTGGCGACACTAAGCAAGCCCGCCACATCAACGGGTTTGGTCAGATGGCCGACGCAGCCCGCGGTGCGACACCTTTGTTCGTCGAAATCGCCGGCCGAAGCAATCAGTGCAATAATCGGTACGTCGATGCCCTGTGCGTGAATCTCGCGAGTGGCCGAATAGCCATCCATGACCGGCATTTGCATATCCATGAGGACCAGGTCAAAAGGTCCACGGGCAGCGGCTTGTACAGCTTCTAGACCGTTTTCGGCGCATTCGACTTTGGCGCCAACGCGACGGAGTACGGTTTGAGTTAGGTTGCGATTTGAGTCGCTGTCATCGACCACCAAGATTTTGAGCGGAAGCATTCTGCCGGTGGAGGGCCGGGGCTGATCGTCTGATTCCGCGCACGCTGCCGCCGCTGTGGGGACTGAAGCCGAATGCACCGTGACGGGGGAATCAACACTCGAGTCATGGGCACCGACGAGAGTCGTCGGTGGTCGAACGGCATCCGCATCTAACATTACGGTAAACACGCTGCCTTCGCCAAGTGAGCTATTGACTGTGATGCGCCCACCTAAAGCCGAGACAATTCTATGGCAATTCTGGAGTCCCATGGCTGTATCGCGATTGTCCGGCGAAACACAAGTCGATTGTGTAGATGCCTCGAAGATCTGATTGAGATCTTCCCCTTCGATTCCAACTCCTGTGTCGGTTACCTCAATGCGTAGTTGTCGAGAATCTTGAAGGTGCTCGAAACTCGCGACGATGCGTACGCCTCCTGCTTCGGTGAATCGAATGGCGTTGTCGACGAGGACCTGTACGACCTGTTGGATTCGATCGGGATCACAACACATTGACTCCTCTTCGCTTCCCCGCCACTGGTATTCGAAAGTGAGCCCTTTTTTCTCAGCCTGGCTTTGGTGTCCGGCGATGGCGCACGCGATTATCGACTGCGGCAAACAGACGACGCGAGTGATCTCGATACGTCCCGCCTCGACCTTGGCAATCTCTGCAACGTCCTGAACAAAGCGTTGCAGCTGTTGGCTATTGCGACGAATCGCTTCCAACTGACTCTCAGATGTTTGGCCACCGGATGGTTGTTCGCCGTGCTGCAGGCTTTGGACATTGTCAACAATAAGGTCAAGCGGGCCAGACATCTCCTGGCTCAAGTCCGCGAAAAAGCTGCTTTTTGCCATGTTGGCTGCCTCTGCCGCGTCCTTCGCCCGTTCGAGGTCTTGTTGCCGCTGCTGGAGATGCTTGAGTTCTTGTGCGAGTCCGTGACTACCTTGGGCTACGCGATCTTGTAGCTTTGTTGTGGTGCGTTCGGTAACCAGCGCAGATTCTTCGATCTTGGCGAGCAGGCAGTTCATGGCACTGAGCACCGCAGTGCATTCCGGGCTGAAGTGTCCTGAGAAACTGATCGAAGGCTTGTCGTTGTGGGCGATGTCATTTACAGCGTTGGTAAGCTTCAGGATGGGCCTTGAAATCATCCGCATAAAAGGCACGGCAACGACGCAACTGAGCCCAAACACGACCAAGAAGACGATGCCCGTGCCTCGCACGAACTGCCCAAGCCGTGCCTGAACGGCACTCGTATTGGTAAGCAAGTAGACGTAGCCGATATGTTGGCCGGCGGTGTTGATCTGACTGAGAACCTCAAGGCGATTGAATGACGCCAGCCGATATTGTTTGTCCTTCATATGGTAAGGAAAGGTCATCGACTTCGCTTTTCCATAACTAGAAATGCAGTTTTGCTCGATGTCGAACAGGCAAGCCGCTTCGATGGACGGATCGTGTGCCAATGACGCCAGAAATCGCTCACCCTCCGCGCGATTGCGGAGCGTGACAATTGGCGTACTGTAATGTCCAAGGAGTCGCGCGTGGTTCTTCAGTTGATGCGCTTCGGAAGTGCACAACAGATGAAAACCAAGTCCACCGAGTCCGATGCATGTCAATGTGGCCGCTGAGATTGCGACGACACACGTCAGTATGCTCAGCTTCGTCCGGATCGACC
Organism: Planctomycetaceae bacterium; assembly: GCA_002685655.1. The sequence goes on along the minus strand of NYXM01000018.1, from coordinate 19,282 downwards.
TTCCTGAAAGCAATCGCATCGTTCGTGACTCGGAGGTGTTGAAACTGCGAGAGAAAACTGGCTGCAACAAGGCGAAGCAATATGTTGTCTGTGCGGGTTTTGCGATTGCGAACGTTGAGGCAATCGTCCATATCAAATGTTGCTCAGAATAGCAGGCTGCGAAAAGGGATCTGCACTGGTGGATGGGAGATTCTGCCTTGAGTGACGGTCTATAGCGATTAACCGTATCGTGCCGGAGACCTCCCCAAAAATCCTCCGAATCCTGATGCAGAAGCCTTTACCGTGTCGCCTCAGGGGAGGGTGCGGCATCGGACAACGGGCGCGACGCCGTGGCTGGAGGATCCTCGAATTGGCGCAAATTGACACAGACCACGCGAGGCAATTCTGCGGCAATCTGCAGAAAGCGCCCGTCCACTAAGCCCTGCTCCGTGGCAGCCCGCCAGTCAATACCAGTGGGAATGTCGGTCGATTTGAGCAGGACTAATTCATCGGCGCACAGCACTCGAGCCAGTCTGCCGGCAATCGAATCGCTGGTCGTTTGCCAATCATGAGTAAGGCGTATGCCGGGATGGCTTCCTTCCATCTCGGTCAACCATTGCTGAGCGTCAAAGACTGTCAGCTGTGACCGCCCGCCCGAGACGATCACTTGCAGATCATCCCAGCGCTCGCACGGCGGGCCAGCATTCAGCAAGCTTGCCAATAAGCGCGATGTACAGCTCATTGCGCTGACGCTCATCCAATGCGACGTTTCTGAATCGAGCGCAAAACGCTTATCGAGTTGTCTCACATGCTCTGCCAAAGTTCCACCACCAGCGATCAAGATATCAACCCGTGCCACTTTCTCACTGGCTTCATTTGCATGATCGTCATCAGCTTGTGCCAGCCAACGGGTGAGCAGCTGAGGCAACTGCTCGCACTCAAGCAAGCTGCCTCCGACCTTGATGACACGGATTCTTGCACGTGTCATGTGACTGCATCCTCTTCGGCCAGGACGGCTACTGCATGTGCCGGCGCACAACGCGAGATACTTTCACCTAATTGGTCCTTCATCGATACCACATTCGTACTCAGCTGATTGATCTCAAGTGCACGTTTGGCAAGGAACTCACCTTCCCCGGAAATAATTACAGTGCCTGGTGGTTGTCCAATTCTTGCGATAATTTGGCGAATTCCGTCAGCAATCTGAGTCGCGTGGATTGTCGCAATTGACTTGGCCGAGACCACCGCATCGGCGCGCGACATCTCATCCGCACAAACCAACCTTGCTAACCTGGTTCGGGCCGCATCGATGGTCGCCATCTGGCCATCCGCTGTGTTGGTGTCAGCTGGGTCCTCAGGCAGGTCGTTGGTCAGAATATAGACGTCATGTGTCGTGGCAAACCACTCCCGTGCGACAGGGCAGGGGGTACCATGCCAAAGAATGTGACTGACGAGTCCGCAAATCGGCGTGCGCATGACACCGGAATATATCAGTTCGCCCTTGAGTAATCGTTCGGTATCGGTGGTCCCTTCGGCGCACGGCCGACCGTCCGACAAGGGTATCACGTCGCACGTTGTCGAGCCAACGTCGATCAGGATGGCCGATCCCGTCGGTGCAAACCGCCCCGAAAACCGAGCGATAGCGTGCCAATTCGCAGCGGCGACTTCAGTGACGCGTTGGCGTGCGCCTGACACTGTCTCAAAAGCGCCACCCGTCAAATAGACACGCGTCGGTCGCCCATCAGCGGCTTGCTCGACCGCATCGAGGATCCGTTGCACGCCTTCGGCCTTGCTTTGGAAACAATCAGCAAGTTCGCCGGTCATGGTCACTGCCACGTGGTCGCACGTTGGTGCCTGTGCGATCAGCCTTCGTAGTTCTTCCCCCAAGTCGTCCGGGTGCCGCCACAATGCGAACGGCTGTGATTTGGCATAGCCGTGACCGTCTGCCAGTTTGAGATTGGCACCGCCGATGTCCAGGCCTAGCCAATGCATGTGTGGTCTCCTAGCGGCATGTCGGCGACATGATAGGTCAATGCCTGATCGTGCCACGTCACGGTGACGGGTAATCCTTCGGCTACACGCAGCATCGCTGCTGCCAGATTGGTTCGTGTCAGTTGACGCAGGCCGACGTAGGACGTTGTGAGCCGCGGGTTAACTTCGATCACGACATCGTCGCTGCCGTCGCCGGCGGGCCCCAGGACTAAATCGATACCGATATAGCCACATGTGGCGGGCAGCGCCAACGCGACGCGGGTGGCCAGCTTTGCTGCTCGCTCCTGATCACCAACGGCAAGGGGCCACGTGCCGCCGAGATAGTTGAATTGGCCATCCTTTGTCAGAAGTTGTTGACCCGGCAACAACACTAGATTCTGTTGCGGCCCACACAGTACGGAAACACTGGCCGCTGTTCCTGGTTGAAACATCTCCAGTCGCCAGGACTGCCGAGATGATCGATATTCCCTGAGCTCGGTTGCGGTCCTGACAAGTTGCACGGCAAGAGAGCCAGCGCCGTCAATTGGCTTCAGAACGGCCGGAAATGGAAAGTTGCGGGGCAGTGGCTCGCCGTTGCGCAAGGCAACTGACCGTGGCACGGGGAGCCCCGCGGCGTGTAAATAGTCCGCAAGTTTCTGTTTGTTGGCAGCCAGTGCGACGAAGTTGACGTTAGGGGTCAGCAGCGTACCACCAACACTCGCGACCCATTGGCATCGAGTTAGAAGCAGTTCATCAAACTCAGGTGCGATGACCAACGTCATGTCGCAGCTTTCGGCCAGCGAAAGCAGGAGACGTCGTTCGTCCGATCCTCCGTTGACTTCATGGGCCCAGCTGCCTTCTGGCCAAAAAGGAGCCAACCGCGAGTCGGCCAACACGTGCAACTCGAGATTTCCGACCGCCAGCAGGTCGCAGGCGAGCGACTGCAACATCGCCGTCCCCTCGGTCAACAACGTACCGCCGGGCGGCTGGGGATTCGAGAGCGACCAACAGCCACCACCGGTCACAAACTCGTAAAGGAACACGCGGATGGCGGTCATCGACTACGTGGGACAAGATTCAAGGAGCCAAAAGGATCGAGAGCCGGTAAATTGAGAGCCCGTTCGCCAGTATCACCTGAACGAGTGACCTAGAAAATGCCAAGCTGGTCGCGGGCATCGTCGGTCATGCGGTCAGGTGACCAAGGCGGATCGAGTACAATTTTGACTTCGACCTCGCAAACGTCCTCCATCTGTCCGACAATTTGCTTGCTGTTGCCGATCAACTGCGGGCCAGCTGGACACGCGGGGCTAGTCATTGTCATGTCAATCTTGACGTCTTTTTGCTCGTCTTCACGATCGACGATCGAGACTCCGTAGATCAAGCCGAGATCGACAATGTTGACAAACAGCTCGGGGTCGATGACCTTCTTCAGCTCCTCCATGACGGCATCTTCGGTAAGTGCCATACTGTCATCCTCTTGATTGTTCAGACTAACCAAGACGTCTTCACCTTGGATTTTCACCAGGTGCGATTCGGTGGGTTCGGTGGCGGGCATTGTGCTCGGCACACCTGTTCGCACATCGAACTTGGCACCATGGCGTGGACAGGCTAATTCGAAGCCACACATCTCACCGTCGCCGAGCGGGCCGCCGTCATGGGTGCAGACGTCGTCGATGCAGTAAAACTCGCCATCCACATGGACGACTACGACCAAACGGTCGCCGACCTCCAGGGTGATCTTGCCGGGATCCGGGATGTCACTGACATTGGCGACTTTGACAAATTTGGACATGGTTACTCGTATTCGCGTACGCGACGGGCAATGGCCAAGGCTAAAGCCTCGCGCACGTTCTCGATCGTGATGCGATCGAAGACGTGCTGAAAAAATCCGGTGACAATCATCTGGATCGCCTCTTTGCGAGTATACCCGCGGCAACCGGCGTAAAAGATCAGTTCTTCATCCACGCGACCGCTAGTCGATCCATGCGTGCACCGAACGTCATCTGCTTCGATCTCGAGGCCCGGAATGGAATCGGCCCGAGCGTTACCAGACAACAAGAGGTTGTCGTTGCGTTGATATCCGTCCGTCTTCTGCGCATCTGCATCGACCTTAATCATCCCTCGCCACACCGTGCGAGACTTGTCCTGTAAGGCAGCTTTGTAACGAAAGTCACTACGACAATTCGCAGCCTCGTGGTGTTGCAAAGTGTCGTAGGACAGATGCTGTTTGCCTTCGGTAAATAACACGCCGTTCACCTGACAACTGGCTCCTTCATCGACCATCGACACCTGTTGGTTGACTTTGGCCATGCGACTACCCAAGGCTGCCACGGTCCATTGCAGCGTGGCATCTTTGTGAACGATAGCTTTTTGGTGAGCGAAGTGCCATACGCCGCGTCCCCAATCCTGGAAATTGACAAATCGGAGATGTGAACCGGCACCCAAGATCAGTTCTACGGCACCACAGTGAAAGCCGCCGGCTGTTTCACTGGGGCTGGACGTTTCACACAATAAGGTGGCTTCCGCACCGTCCTCCAGCACGACCAGCACGTGCCCTAGGTCGGTCCCGCCATCGGTCATGCTGGACAAAGCGTGCAAGGGTTCGTCGACGACGATGCCGCGCGGTACGTACAACAGTTGGCCACCTGTCCAAAATGCGGCATGTAGCGCAGCGAAACGATCATGGGTCGGATCGAAGGCGCTCTGGAAATGCGGCCGCAACAGACCATCATGATCGGCCAGCATCTTGTCCAAGCTACCGAACAACACGCCGCGATCGGACCAGTTCTTGTGCAGCGTGTAGTCCAGCGAATGGCCGTCCAGAGACCGGTTATGCCCGGCCAGCGCGACACCGGGGCAAAGCAGTCCGCCGGGGATGTTGGAAGACGGTTCGCCACTCGGTTGGGGTGGAGCATACCGGTCTAGTTTGAAAAGCCGAATGTCCGTACGTAACCACCGTTCGTGATTGCGGTCCGGCCATTCCGATTGCTGAAAATGTTGCCACGCGGTACGGCGGGCATCCGTCAGCCATTTTGGCTCGTCACGAGCAGCCAAGAACGCTTCAAATGAATCTTGATTGAAACCCAATTGCGTTACAGTCGCCATATGTTGCATCAGGCGTCGGGCGCCTAAAAACTTGGGGGGGGGAAGGAGATACGAGTTTGAATCGCGGCCCCATACGGGTGCCAGCGGCACTGGTGTGGTTAGCCGACCGATCCTTCCATCTGGAGTTGAATCAAGCGGTTCATCTCGACGGCATACTCCATGGGAAGCTCTTTGACCAGAGGCTCAATAAAGCCACTGACGATCATTGTCGCGGCCTCGGCTTCGCTGATCCCACGGCTCGTCAGGTAAAATAACTGCTCTTCGCCGATGCGTGACACACTCGCTTCATGGCCAATCGTCACGTCCTGTTCGGCAACTTCGATGTACGGATAGGTATCGCTACGACTTTGTGGATCTAAAATCAAGGCATCGCAAACTACATTGTTCTTGGAATGCTTGGCCCCCTTTTCCACTCGGACTAATCCACGGTAACTGCTTCGGCCACCGTTCTTGGAGATCGACTTGGAAATGATTTGCCCGGTCGTGTGTGGTGCGCAATGGACGAGTTTCGCGCCAGCGTCTTGATGTTGCCCAGCACTGGAGAAGGCGATCGACAAGATCTCGCCGTGGGCACCAGGCTCCATCATATAAACAGCCGGATACTTCATGGTCAGTCGGCTTCCCAGGTTGCCGTCGACCCACTCCATTGTGGCGTCGCGATAAGCCATGGCACGTTTTGTAACCAGGTTGTAGATATTGTTCGCCCAATTCTGAATGGTTGTGTAGCGGCAACGGGCATCGCGTTTGACGGAGATTTCGACAACCGCCGAATGCAAGCTCTCGGTGGTATACATCGGCGCCGTGCAGCCCTCCACGTAGTGAATCTCGGCACCTTCGTCGACGATGATCAAGGTCCGTTCGAATTGTCCCATGCTTTCCGCATTGATGCGGAAATAGGCTTGCAGCGGAAATTCGATTTTGACGCCGGGTGGCACGTAGATAAACGAACCGCCGGACCAGACTGCAGAGTTCAGCGCGGCAAATTTATTGTCATGCGGAGGAATGATGGTGCCAAAATACTCGCGGACCAAGTCAGGATGTTCGCGCACCGCCGTATCCGTGTCCGTGAAGATCACCCCTTGTTTAGCCAGATCTTCCTGCAATGAACCGTAGACGACTTCGCTTTCGAATTGCGCTTTCACGCCTGCCAGGTACTGCCGCTCGGCTTCTGGAATCCCGAGTCTTTCAAAGGTGTCTTTGATTTCCGTCGGAACGTCATCCCACGTCTTCCCCTGGTGATCTGTTGGCTTCAAGTAGTAGTAGATCTTCTGGAAGTCGAGGCCGAGTTCACCACCCCACTTGGGCATGGGCTTCGACTCGAAAATCTCGAAGCTCTTCAGACGAAAATCTCGCATCCATTCAGGCTCGGCCTTCATGTCCGAGATCTGCGCAACGATCTCTTTCGAAATACCCATTTCCGCTTTGAAAACCGCAGCGCTTTCAGTGCGGAAGTTGTACTTGTTGATTTCACCAATTTCGTCGTTTGGTGTTCCCGTAAGATCGGTCGCCATGGTACTACCTTCTGAAGTCCGTCAGACGGACGTTACTGCGTGTGCGCAACTATTGGCTCAACGGGTCGAACGGACTAAGCACTATTCTTTGAATTCGACTGGAGAATCATTCGTGGCCTAGCCAATTGACTGTGGTTTTTCTTTTTCCAACATGGCTTGATTCTCCGCATCGTCTTGTGGATAGGCATTCCGAATCCGCTCGTAGCCCTGGCCATGCAATTCCGTTGCGAGATCAATGCCACCCGTCTCGACAATGCGACCGCCCAACATGACGTGCGTGAAATCGGGCGGGTTGTGGACGAGCAGTTTGTCATGATGCGTGATAATCAACAGCCCCATCTTCTCGCGACCAATTTCCGCGATACTCTCCGCCGCCAGGCGAACCGCATCCGCGTCCAGGCCACTATCTGTCTCGTCCAGGATGGCAAATTTTGGTTGTAGCATCGCAAGCATGAGGATCTCGGCCCGCTTCATTTCGCCACCCGAGAATCCGTCGTTGACGTACCGTCGGGCGAATTCGACCTCCATCTGCAACTGCTGCATCTTGCTCTTTAGTTCCTTGCGGAATTCCCGCATTGGAATCAGCTCTTCGCCTTCCTTCCGATCCGGCTGGCGGATGTTCGTCGTGGCGTGCCGAAGAAAGTCTGCCATCTTGACGCCTGGGATCGCGACGGGCCGCTGGAAGGCCATGAAGATGCCACTACGAGCGCGTTGGTCCGGCGCCAATTTCAACACATCGCGGCCATTGAGCTCGATAGTGCCTTGCGTGACTTTATACTTGGGGTGACCACTAATGGCCAAGCCCAGCGTGCTCTTGCCAGAACCATTGGGACCCATCAACGCGTGCGTTTCGCCGCGCTGCATGGTCAAGTTGACGCCACGAAGGATCGGTTTTCCATCGACCGCGACATGGAGGTCGCGAATCGTCAGTGTATCGGACATGAAGTTTGTTGTCTGAATCATGTTTGGAAAGGAGTATGTCTTAGCCAGTAATCTTCTGGTGACTCGTCATCGGTTGCTGATCCGCAGGTGCACTCACGTAGCCAGAGTGGTGGGGCACCGGCAGCTCGTCGTCCACCTTGATCCCCTGCCGGAAGAGGTGTCCAGTGCCGGCTGCCGCGGATCGCTTGGCAATCTTGTGACCTTTGATCTTATCTTGGATCCGCATCAGGCCTTCCAACAGCGACTCGGGTCTCGGCGGGCATCCTGGCACGTAGACGTCCACGGGAACGACCAGATCGACGCCCTTGACCACATGGTAGCCCCATTTGAAATACGGCCCGCCACCTACGGTGCAGGCACCCATGGCAATGACAAACTTAGGATCGGGCATCAGGTTGTACAATCGTCGGACGCGGCTGGCCATTTTGTAGGTCACCGTGCCGGCGACAATCATGAGATCGGCCTGCCGCGGCGTGGCACGAAAAGCACCAGCTCCGAAGCGATCGATGTCGTAACGACTGGCTCCCGTAGCCATCATTTCAATTGCACAACAGGCCAAGCCAAACGTCATTGGCCAGACACTGGACTGTCTCGCCCAGTTTACGGCCTGCTCGACCGTGGTCGTGATGACGTTTTCCTCGAAACGGCCTTCAATCCAGGGCTGTGTCATAGCGGTTCCCTGCTGTTTGTTATTCCAAGTGACGCAAACGTTTTTGACAGTTCAGCAAGTACAAAACCTACGCAAACTGGTTGATTTCAGCTAGTCCCCTCCAGCCGAGCGGTTTCGTTTGGCGATTCGCTGTCCAATCTGTCGTCGTGGGGATTGAACGTACAGCACTGCTCGCCGTCGAGCCGGCATTTGTCCAGCTGCACGGTTTCACCCAATAGCTCGGAAAACAGCACGCGTTCCATCGAACAGATCGTGCGGTCCTCTTCGGCGAGATCCGGGTAAGGGCAGGCCAAAGCCGTCAGAATCGGAAAATCGCCGGTGGCGTCGACTTCGAACGGAATTTGCCGTGTGGAAAACAACTCGGCCAAGGATCCAGCCTTCTCTTCAAGGGTCTCGCCGTGTATGTGCGGCGCATACTCTCGGGCAAGTCGTCTCGCGATGCGCTGCGATAATCCACGTCGAATCTCCACGTCTGCGATTTCGCGGACCTCCTGCCAAAGCGCCATAGCCAAATCGGCAAAATTCGAGCCGGTCTTGCGACGCCCCTGCTTGGTGAGGACGTAGTGATGGCTTGGCCGCCCGCGACCCGCTCGAACCGTAATGCGATCGATGTAGCCCTGTGCCATCAAACGCGTTAGCCGCTGTCGGACCGCCGTTGACGTCACCTGCATCCATGTGGCCAATTCCGCGACGCTTGCCGCGTCACGTTTTCGCAAGATATCCAGGATCGCAATATCAGAGGGGATGATTTCCGCTTGCATGGCTGGGATCAACTTAGGGTGGGCTAGTGCATGTCGCACCGGTGTGAGGTGTCCGCGGCGCACTGTTTCACGAGTCCGAACGGCGTAAAGCCGTTAAAGTGAATCGGCACGCATTCTAGTGGTCTGACAGAGCAACCGGTCTTTCATTCTTCTGCAATTCACTGCGGCTCTTCAATTTATACCCATTAAAAGCATTTTTGACAACTATATGTTTCAAAAAAACGACTCTTTACGTAAAGCCTTGACATCAAGAGAGTTATTGGATAGAAGTTGCCCATTCAGAAGATCTGACGATTTACGATTTGTCCGCAGGCTCATTTGAGCTTGAAGAACGTGTCCAGAAGACACGCGCAAGCTGGCAAGGGAGTTTTCATGACGTTGCACCGAACTGCGAGTTTTTCACCAGGACGACTTCACCACCTGATGCAATTGCTCGCATTGATCATGGTGTTTGTCTGTGTTTCCGCGCCAAGCCTGGCGCAGGACCGATCAATGCCCGTCGAGCCACAACAGGGCATGGGGCCGGCGGATGATGGGGAAAATGCAGCACCGATCCAAACGCAAGAGGCAGCCACCTCGCAAACTTGGATGCAGCAAATCGATGAATTCTTCGGTGACTGGCTGGTCCAACCGATGTTCAAAGTTCTGTTTTTTGATTTCTGGTCCGAAAAATACTTGAAAGTTAGGATACCGTTTGTTGTGCTTTGGCTCATGGCAGGGGCAATTTTTTTCACGCTGCGGATGGGGTTCATCAACCTCCGCGGATTCTGGCACGCAATCCGGCTAACCAAGGGTGACTACGATGATCCGAACGATTCGGGTGAAGTTTCGCATTTTCAAGCCTTAGCCTCCGCGCTTTCTGCGACGGTCGGGCTAGGCAATATCGCCGGCGTGGCGATTGCTGTCGGCACAGGCGGACCGGGGGCGACGTTTTGGATGATCTTGGTTGGCCTGTTGGGAATGTCCAGCAAATTTGCGGAATGCACACTTGGGCAGATGTACCGCAAGGTCGCACCTGACGGCACGGTCTCTGGCGGGCCAATGCACTATCTGCGCGACGGACTGGCTGACATGGGGCTCAAACCGGTCGGTCAGCTGCTGGCATTTGTGTTCGCAATACTGTGCGTTGGCGCTTCGTTTGGTGGCGGCAATGCTTTTCAAGTCGGACAATCGTTGGACGCGATTCGCCAGGACGTCCCACTGCTTGACCAGTACCCGTGGATCTATGGCCTTTTGATGGCCATGCTGGCAGGCGTTGTGATCATTGGGGGCATCAAGTCGATCGGCGCCGTTGCGTCGAAAATTGTCCCCGCCATGTGTTTGGCATACGTCATGATGTGCATCTACATCTTGGGGGTCAACGCGAGTGCCATACCGGATGCCATCGGCTCAATCTTTTCAGGTGCGTTCAATCTGCAGGCTGGACTTGGCGGCGCGATTGGTGTCATGGTCATTGGAATTCAGCGTGCGGTCTTTTCCAACGAAGCCGGGATCGGTTCGGCGGCGATCGCGCATTCGGCAGCCAAGACGGATGAGCCTGTCAGCGAAGGCATTGTCGCATTGCTGGAACCGTTTATTGACACAGTTGTCGTTTGCACCATGACTGCCCTAGTGATCATCATTACGGGCGTTTACGACGCCGAGCTTTACCCCGAATATGCTGACTTGGTCTCAGGGGCGAACAAGTCTGGTGCCGCCCTAACCACGGCGGCCGTCAGCGGCGAACATGGCGTGGCCTGGTTTAAGTACATCTTGTACATGGCAGTGATTCTGTTTGCGTATTCCACGCTGATTTCGTGGTCATATTACGGCGAACGCTCTTGGACCAGGCTGTTCGGCCCCAGGTCTTCACTCGCCTACAAGGTCTTGTTCTTGATCTTCACGGTGATCGGCTCCATCGTGACGACAGGAAACATTTTGGATTTTAGCGACCTGTTGATATTGGGCATGGCATTGCCCAATATTCTGGGTGTGGCGCTGTTGAGCGGCCGCGTCAAGCGAGCACTGGACGAATATTGGGGCAAGTACCAACGTGGTGAGCTTGAGTTGGATTCAGATTCTTGGGATTCAGACATCAAGTCCAAATAGTCGGCTGTTGGTGCTGAGGCCGATGATGTGAATGCTGAGATGGTGCCGTCGGGAAGTAGACGCGATGATGTTTTCCGGACCTGCGCTTCGGTTGTTCTCGGCCTACTATTCCACATTTCTCTGCCAAGTTATCTACTCGTCCATCGGAAAGTACTGTTCGACCACGCGATAGAATTCGTCAGGACTGTTTACGCGACCGACGTGCGCCCGAAAGTGCTTGGCCCCGTGACGTCCTTGGGCGTAGCAGCAGGCGTATTTTCGCATCAGCAGTGTTCCTTTTTCGACGCCGAATCGTTCCACAACCAGGGCGAAATGGCGCAACATGCAATCGCGTTGCTCGATGGGTGTGGGGTCTGGCGGTACAGCTTTGCCTTCTAGCGCGGCGGCGGCCTGCATAAACAGCCACGGACGGCCAAGCGATGCGCGTGCAATCATGACACCGTCAACATTGTACCGGGCAAACGCGGCGACGACTCTCTCGGCCGAATCCAAATCACCGTTGCCGATCAGCGGAAGACGTTTGAGATGCGACTTGATCTCGGCAATGCGATCCCAGTCGGCATTTCCTCGAAAGAAGTCCGCCGCCGTTCGGCCGTGTACTGTGAGCGCTGCGGCCCCTGCCCCTTCGACGACTTGCGAGATTTCGACAGCATTGATCTGATCACGAGTGCGACCCAAGCGAATCTTGGCGGTGACCGGCGTCGGTCGACACGCCTCGACGACACGCTCGATGATCGTCCCCATGCGGTCTGGCTCGCGTAGCAGATACGAACCACTCCCAGCCTTTTGGGTGACCTGCCTAACGGGGCAGCCAAAGTTAATGTCGACCACGCTGACTTGGTAGTCATGGGCGAGCCGCGCGCCCACTTGGGCCAGCGTTTCTGGGTCGTTGTCCCAAATCTGGACGGCCAGGGGGCGCGGCTCATCGCGCACGCCCCACAGTCGATCCGGATGTTCGGCGACATTGTCGTCCATCCAGACAAAACCGCGAGCGTTGACCATTTCGGTTGCCTGCAGGCCCACGCCGCCATACGCTCGAACGATTTGGCGAAACGCATAGTTGGTAAACCCGGCCATCGGCGCTTGCAGAATTGGCGGGTCAATGACCACCGGACCGATCTTCAATGGCACCACGTTAGGCACGGCAACTGGAGTTTCTGGTCTGGCAACAGTCATCACTGCATCTTCATCCAGGTTCCGTGTTGCGCCAAGGCGACGGGCAGATGGAAACTCACCTGTAGGACGGGCACTTTTGCCCGTCGCAGCAGGACTGACGGGGAAGAGTGCCCCATCCTACGACTGGCAGACCAGATTCCGCTGGTCGCCCTAGAGGATCTCGATTCCTGCACGGTCGAACTGAGGCCATTGTCGCTCGCTCGCTCGCAAAAACTGCCTCGACTCATTTTGAGGATCTGCTACGGCGAGTCATTGATTGGAAATGCTGAGTTTGGGTCGAATGCTGTTCCGCCGTTTGCCTTCGGCGTACGAAGCTCAAAGGCCGGTTGCGACGTTCTCGGTTCGAAGGCAGGACGAACGCTGCTTGGCTCGATCTGCTCGGCCGCAGCGGGTCGCACATTCTCGTCGCGAATGATCCGTGCAGTGGCGGCGGAACTCTGCCGAATCAGCGTCGAAACCAGAGACTCTGACGGCAACGTGACTCCGACGACGGCCTGCGAGTACGTGGCGATCTGGTGGTTGTAGTTGACCACCGCGTTAAGAAACGCGTATTGCTGATCCACCAATTCCCGGCATGTGTGAAGCAACACCGAAAGGGGGACTTGGCCGCGCTGGTAGAGTGCGGCAAGGTCGCTTAACAGTCGGGAGTTGGCATCCACGGCATCGGCCCTCTGTTCGATCAATTTCAGTTGGTGGGGCAGGGCACGGTCGATTCTGCGCAGCCGCCGTGGTATGGCGCGACGCGCATACATCGTGGTCAAACGCGTTTGGTATTTGCCTACAAATGGCCTGTCGGCAGGTAGGGGGAGCGTCTCGTCTGGCAACTCCGCGACCTCGCCGAGTTTCTCTTGGGCTGTCAAGAGTTCGACGCGGGTTTGGGCTCGGTGTGCTGCCGCGGATCGTTGTGCGGCCCGAATTTGCAGCTGTTCGAATTCCAACTGCGGGGAGATTCCGGCCAATGTAACCAATTCCTGTTCCGCCTGCGAATATCGACCGATGGCGGAGCAAAGCTGCCAGTAAGCTCTGATCGTGGCCGATTGCTGACCTGTGGTGGCAGCTTGCTGAACACAAGCCAACAACGTGAATGACTCGCCCTCGATCGCATCAGGATCCCAGCCCACGAACTGCTCAACAAGAGCTTCGGCCCGTGCCAGCGACTTCTGTGAGTGAACCGGTACAGTTGACGCAAGGATGACCGTATTTCCCACTGGTGGCGCGGTGCGTTCCGGAGTCCTTAGCGGCTGTTGATTCAAAAGGTCAACTGTGGCGGCGGGCACCACGGAGCGCACTACCGGCGGTGTGACCGGTGGCGGATCCGCGGGGAAACCACTGTCGGGGCCAAACTGAGCGACAAGCAAGCAGACGATGTGCGACGAAAGTGCGTGCATGGCGATTCCCTCCCTGGAAGGCACGTTACCGGGCGTGTAGCGACACATAACGTGCCACGATCGGCGAATCAGGTCAATCCGAACTCTCAGTGCCGTGATAGCATCGCCGCGCTGTCGAGCAGCCAGAGAATTGATTTTACGGCGGTTCTAGGCTGAAATCCCGTTTTCAGTCGCCGCGCAGCTCCGCAGCGAATACTCAACGGACGGTCTCTTGGGCATGGAGCGAAACGACGATCTGCATCAACTATTCTTAGACCGAGAGGATTTCGAGTGGTTTGTGTTCGGCGCCCAGCAACGCTTGGCTGGGAACTCCCAACCAGTTTTCCAGCACCGTCGCGTAAACTCGACGAAAATCCGTGTGAAACTTCACGTCGCCGTCCTGCAGATCAGTCAAGCTGGCAGGCTGACCGTGCAGTCCGGCGCGGACTTTGCTGCCAGCGAGAAACAAAGGCGCTGCCGCACCGTGGTCGGTCCCTTCGCTGGCGTTCTCCTTGACCCGCCGCCCAAATTCACTGAACGCCATGACGAGAACTCGCTCGCCATGCCCATGATGGCCCACGTCTTTGATAAACGCCTCGACGGCCCCACCCAATCGACCTAGCAGCACCGCATGGGCCGCCGCTTGTTGAGAGTGCGTGTCGAAGCCGTCCAACTGCAAGTAATAAACGCGTGTTTTGAGGCCGGCATCAATCAGCTGAGCGACCGTGCGGAGTTTCGTCGCCAGATCATGATCCGGATATTCGACAGGTGTCTGGTAGTCCCGCCGCGCCTCCTCGACACGCTGGCTGGCGTCCAGTGCCGCCGTCGTGCTGGTCTGGATGAAGCTCAACAACGGATCTTCCTTGTCTCTTTCCACTTGGACCAAATTGCTGGCCACGCTGCGTACGTCACCATCGCCACTGTCTTGCAAGCGGAATCGCTCCAGCGAACGGATCGATGGGACGCGAGTCGTGTCGGCGGCCAATGCCAAAGGCTGCTTCTTCGCACCCAGATGAATCGCTGAAGGGTCGCCACCCGTTGCTGACGACACACCGTCGAGATAACGGCCCAGCCAACCTGTGGTGCGAGGATTGCCTTTGCGTTTTCGCTGGCAGGTGTGCCAGATGTCCATTGATTCAAAATGCGAATGATTTGGGTTGGGGTAGCCGATCCCTTGGACGATCGCCAATTGATCGTCTTCCAACAGATTCGCAAGACCGCGTGCCGATGGGTGAAAGCCCAGGCCATCCTCGAGAGAGAGAACATCAGTCGATGGAATTGCCAGCTTTGGGCGGTCTTTTTGGTACACCGGGTCGTCGAAAGGAATCACCGTGTTGAGCCCATCATTTCCACCGCTCAGTTGCACGACCACAAGAACGGTCTCTTTCGCCTTGTTGTCGGCCGCCATAGCCTGCTGGAAAACGGCGGGGGCCGTCGCCCCCAAAGAAATGACCGCTGATGAGCCCAACGCGGACTGGAGAAAGCTGCGTCGCGTGGAAGTTCTGTTCATGGATTTGAGCCGTTTGTGTGGGGACGGGCAATTAGAACATAGGGTCAAGCGATTTGGAATTCGGGCAACGTACCCAACGCGTGGATCGCATCGGCAATTCGCGCGTTACGCATACCTGGGCGACTGATAACTTCAACCAGCTTGCGTTTGACCGCATCGGGCACAGGGACGGCCACCGTTAGGCTGAGCAGGATATCGACAATCTGTTCGTTGGACTCGGCCTCGAGTTGCCCAAAATAGGTCTCTAAGTCGCCACCGCCGAAACGCGTTTTGGGGTCACTCACCAGACGCCCAATCACGTTGGCGCGTCCCAGCAGTGTCGACGAATTAATCCACGTGCGGCCGCCATCCCAGCCCTTGACGTTCGGTGGGAAGAACAGCCCCTGTCCCAATTCCTGAAGGCTGCCAGCAAGTTGCGTGGCGTTGGTCGACCCCTCGAGGGACCGCAAAAGGCCAATCGTCAGGTCGACAGGCGAGCGAACTTTGCGAGCAAATGCGTGGGGTGAGAAAAATAAGTTGCTTTGCAGTATGTGTTGAACTGCATCGCCGATGTTCCATGATGATTCTCGCAACCTACTCGCGATCGGGGCCACCAACTGCTCACTGGGCTCGGGCTCATCGGCAATGAAATAAGCGATCAGCTTTCGCGCGATGAACTCTGGCGCGGCCCGTTGGTCCAAGATGTGGTCGATGACTTCACCCTCCTGGAAACGCCCCGTCTTTCCCAGGACCGTCTTTTCGCCCGTGTCATGTTGATAGCGATTAAAACGAAATCTCTCACGGCGGAGTTCCCAACCGGTAAAGCACCGCGCTAACTCCTTGACATCACGCTCACTGTAATGTCCCTCGCCCAGACAAAATAGCTCCATCAGTTCACGTGCGAAATTCTCGTTGGGATGCGCTTTTCGATTGGTCGACGAATCCAAGTAGATCAACATCGCTGGATCACGTGAGATGCCATGGACCAACGGTCGAAAATCACCGATCGCGTGGGCACGCAACAACGCATTCTGGGCGTACATCGCTCGTGCGTCGGTGACTTTGTCAGCACTGGTTGCAAAGTGGCCGTGCCAAAAAAGAGTCATCTTTTCAAGCAACGGCGTGGGCGTTTGCAGCATGACATAGACCCACCAGGCCCCCAGTTTTTTGGGGTCGCCACCTGCCAGCACGGCCTCCGCAAACTCTGCCTGCGTTGTTTGCTGAAGATCGACTGGATTCAGCATTTCCGCCACGACTTCCAAAGGATCCTGCTCGACCGCCGTCTTCAGCTGCCCTAGTGAAGCTCCAAATCCGGCACGTCGGAAAAGATGCGCCGCCATCGGTTGGTCCCAGGGGCGATCGGCGGTGGGCCGAAAAGGTGACCAGGCCCACTTTGGGTCGAGCGATTTCAGGTTGTTCATTGCGATGCCGATGAATCGTGTGGTGCAAACGTCAGTTCGAGTGCCAGGCGCAATTCGCCGTCTTGGTTTGTGAGCCTTAGCGACGCAGTTTGCGTGGTCTTCAAAATGTCCAGAAGAGTGTCGATTTCCACCTCGGCTTCTTCCTTGGTGTGCCCTTCGGAGAGCATGTTCTGCGCGACCAACTGTCCGCGATTGTCCTCGAGAATCTGACTCACGCCTGCCAAATCGGCGCGGACATCGGTGTTTGTCGGCGGCGTGGCCTTCGACGTGTCTCCGTCAATCAGGTTTAGCAGATCACTAGCCAGCGATTTCGTGCTGGAAACGACAACGCGATCTTGCACGAATCCAATGGACGGTGAGAAATTGAAATTGATCGGTAAACGCGCCGTATCGGCGTCCTTTTCTGGGAGGTAGGCGGCCGCGATAAGTTGCTTGTCGCCTTCCTTGTCCATGTCCAAGTCGAGCTGTGGTTGCCCGTTCATGGCGCCAATCACGTTCAAGAAACCGATCAGATTTTGAAACGTGCGGCGGAGTTCGGGCCGCATGGTCTCGGCGTCTTTCAGCCGGAGTGCCAAGGCGAACGACGGTAGCTTGATCGCAGGTTTGGGCGCATCTTCAGCGAATTCCTGTCGCGACACAATCAGCTGAATCTGAGGGCTCACAGCACCGAGAATATCCTCGCCAAAGTCCTTACCGGAAAAAAACGTCGTCAAGTTGCTTTCTGCCTGGGCCAATCCGTCGTTGACGTCTTCGTCAAAAAGATCGCCGGCACGGAGCCACATCTGCGAAACGTCACGGTAGGTAGCAAGACTCAATAATTCGCCATCAACGTGGAGTAGTGGAGGTGCCGATCCCTTACCTGCTGGCCCAAAAAAGTAGTCACGTTCTTCACTGATCCAGGCCGGGTCATGCGGCGCCGCCACATCGACGCTTAGTCTTTCCTCCGTCAATGACATAGCAAATGTTGCCAGTGTCGTTTCTTTGAGATTGGCAAGAATACCGCCAACCAGAAACTCGAGAACTGGATTGTCCGAGCGACCCGTAAACAGTTCCTTGGCGAGACCGCTTTGACGAATCGCCGCGATGTCGACATAGCCCCATACTGTGGCGTCAGTGGGTGCCAGTTTTTGGGCTTGCTTGAACAACTTGCTCTGCGACAGCGTCTTGCCGGCCTTGTCGACATACATGTCGACGATGCGTTGTCCGAGTTCCGCTTTGTTCGTCACCAGCATCGACTTGCCCAACACGATCGCTCGCGACTGGTCGACTCGATAAACGGTCAAGCCACGGTACTCCCCGGTTTCGATCTGGTTGGGATTGTTGTTTGCTGAGGCATCCGCGCTGGCCATGCGAGCGAACGATTCGAGTAGTTCTTGCGGTGTCTGTTCATCCTTGGCCGTGAGCACCACCGCAGCCCCTTGGGTAGGAGCATCGATTGCCACCGCGATGCCTCCCGCAGTGGCTGACTTAATCAGTTTGACCCAAGTCTGCCCGAGTTGGGCCTCAACGGCCGCAACAACCGCCTTGAACTGAAGGAACTGTGGCGTCCCGTAGGCATCCCGAACTGCATCGAGTGATTCCAGTTTGTGACGTACGGGATGATCCAGAGCAAGGTCTAGCAGCCCCGCAGGATCCGGCAACTCGGCAAACACGACGACCGTTTCAGGAAAGTAGTCTGCAGCAGTTTGAGGTTCCGCAGCTGGCGTCGTCAGCGGGAAGGAAACGATCAACACGAGAACGGCCAAAGGCAAAATGCGTGCTTCCACCACTTGAGTTCCTTGAGATGCGAGACGCTGACCAACTGCGCCTCCGGGGTACGGGGTCGTGGCGTAAGTCACGACAATATCGAATCATTTGGTACGCCGCATTATACCCGGTATGAGACCATCTTGTTTCATGTCAAATGAAAAATGATGGGAAAACCAGAGGACCGCCCGGTAAGATCAGAGGCAGGCAGGCGAATGAGTGGGCGCGTCGTCGCCGCCTGAGTAGGATCCGTCCTGCAATCGCTGCGTGACTCTCTGCAAGTCTTCTGGGTGGATGGGTTTGGCAACATGGTCGTTCATGCCGGCAGCAAGACAGCGTTCCTTTATGCCAGTAATTGCGTGCGCCGTCATGGCTACGATGGGGGTCCCGACGATCTTGGGGTCAGACGAGGACCGCAGTTCGCGAGTCGCCTCGAATCCGTCCATTCCGGGCATCTCCAAGTCCATGAAGATCAAGTCAAACGGCGTTTCCGTCGCTGCTTGGCACGCCTGTCGGCCGTCGCATACTGTCCGGACATCGTGCCCCAGCATTTCCAGCATACCAGCGGCCACCTGTAGATTGATTGGGCTGTCATCTGCAACCATAATCCTGAGCCCCTGCGATGGTTCGGTGGCTGCATCGGAAGCGTCAATGGGATCTGCGGAACGATCGAGGTCCAAGACCTGTGCGATCGCCTCAACAAATGCGCGGTGATTAACCGGCTTGGTCAAGCAGCGGGCTGCACCTAGCTTGCGAAAAGTTTCCGCGACGCCAGGATCGCCGGGTGGAATGAGCGCAATCAGCAGTTGCGAATCTCCGAGATGTTGGTCCTCCAGCAATTGGGTCGCATTGGACATCAGCGCATCGATGACGATCAGACTCTTGGGGCCGGCATTTTTGCCTTCACTGCGCAACCACTGAATCGCTTCCTCCGTCGACGCGACAGCCGTCGATACGAAACCAACACTTTGTAATAAGTCGCAGCAGTATTCGCGTACCGTCGCATGGTCGTCGGCGACCAGGACCTGGAATCCGTCGAACTGAAGAGTTGCGTCG
>NYXM01000017.1 GCA_002685655.1 Planctomycetaceae bacterium | reverse complement strand
GTAAATAAAGTCTGGTTTAGCGAATATAACGATGTTGCCACCATGGAACAAATGATCGTGGCTCGAATGACCTGTTGCCGTTACTTTTGCGGGATAATCGCACCGAACTCTGCCAGCGGAAACCGGGAGCCTGTTCCTTCACGATTTTGTGGCCACCGAAGACCGGCTCCGATGACCGCGGAACGCCTGTCCCACAACCAGGTCGCGACAGTTGTTTTCTTGGCTGATACTAAGGAGGCTTAGAGTGGACCAGATGACGGACCGTCCGTTTGAGGTGGGCCGCGTTCGGCGGGCGTCGTTTCTCGAGCGCCTCAACCGTTTCGTCGTGCGGTGTCGCATGCCTAAAGTTGGCCTGATCGATGCCTATCTTCCGAACCCGGGGCGACTGTGTGAACTGCTCCTCCCCGGCGCCACACTCTACTTGACCGATCGCGTGGGGCCCGTGTCCCGATCGAGTGCGACTCGTAAAGCTAGATACCGATATACCGTGCTGGCCGTCGACCACGATGGTACACCGATCCTCTTGCACACGCAGCTTTCGAATCAGGTCGCGCGGCTGCTGATCGACGAGAAGCGTATTCCGGGACTGGCTGATGCGGAAGTCGTCGCCGCCGAAGTGCCCGTCGGTGGCAGCCGATTCGATTTCCTGTTACGCCGAGGTGGGCGCAAATCGTACCTCGAAGTGAAATCGTGCACACTTTTTGGCAATCGCGTTGCGATGTTCCCCGATGCGGTTTCGCAGCGGGCCCGAAGGCACTTGGTTGAATTGGCAGGGCTCTCGCGGCGCAACGCCCGGTCTTGTGTCCTGTTCCTGATTCACACCCCCCACGTCGATTGGTTCATGCCCGACTTTCATACTGACTTCGCGTTCAGCCAAACGATGCTCGACTTGCGGCGAAAACTGCAGTTCCTCCCGGTTGCTGTGGAGTGGACCGACGGGCTACGGCTTGCGCCGCAAGTCAAATCCGTCGAGATTCCTTGGCGGTCGCTGTGTCGTGAGATAGTGGATCGAGGCAGCTACCTGCTGATCATGGAACTCAGCCGCGATCAGACAATCACTGTGGGACGGCAGGGGCCGCTGCACTTTCGAGGCGGCCATTATATCTATGCGGGGTCGGCAATGGCTAATCTGTCTCAACGAATCGCTCGACATCTTCGCCGCAGAAAAAAACTCCACTGGCACATTGACTATCTGCGTCAGTGCGCAAACAACGTGACCGCGCTTCCGATTCGTTCTTCTCAGAGGCAGGAATGCGAGGTAGCGCAGGCCATGTCGGCCATCTTCCCGTACGGACCGCAGGGGTTTGGCTCGTCCGACTGCAAATGCCCGGCGCATCTTTTCTGGCACCAGGAAAATCCTCTGCATTGCACGTCGTTCCATACGATGCTGCACCAATTCCGGATGCAATCACCGTGATAAATGAGTCAAGTTCTAGCGACGAGCACCGACCGCAGGTTGGTCGCAGAGCGGGTCGCTGCAACCGAGCGATAGCTCGCATCGGTCCGAGGCACAGCCTCGCTAGATTCTCGTTGTCGTGTATCGCCTGCCGTGGTATGGTCTACTGACTAAGACGTGTTTACCGTGCAGCAACCAAAACCAAGAACCCGGTGGCCGAATCATGGCTTTATCGAAACGAGTATCTCGGAGGCGGTTTCTCAGTCAGACGGTGGCCGTGGCCGCCGTATCGGTACCCACGATCATTTCTGCTCGGGCTCTGGCCGCTCCGGGACGGCCGGGTGCGAATGATCGGATCGGCGTCGGTTATATCGGCGTCGGACGCCGTGGTAACCAGCTGATGGGCCTTCCGTCCGAGGGACGGATCGTTGCCGTTGCCGATGTCGACCGCCGTCGGGCCGACGCGGTGGGGGCCAAACGGAGCTGCCGCGCCTATCAGGACTATCGTGAACTTCTGGATTCCAAAGACATCGACGCCGTGGTCGTCGCCACGCCGGACCACTGGCATGTTTTGGCCAGCATTCACGCCTGCCAGGCGGGCAAGGACATCTACCTGGAAAAGCCGCTGTCGCTTACGATTCGCGAAGGCCGCATCTTGGTCGAGGCGGTCCGCAAGCACGGCCGCGTCTTGCAGACGGGCACGCAGCGGCGTTCGATGGACGGCCATCGTTACGGCTGCGAACTAGTCCGCAATGGGCTGGCCGGCAAGATTCACACAGTCGAAATCTTGAACTATCCCAGTCCGTGGGAATGCCGCTTTCCTGGCCAGTCAGTACCCGATGGACTCGACTGGAACAGGTGGTGCGGCATGACCGAACCCGTTCCCTACCATTCAGACATTTTCATCCAGCGATCCCAACCCGGCTGGATCTCTTTGCGGCCCTACTCGGGCGGCGAAATGACCGGCACAGGGGCTCACGGGTTCGACCAAATCCAGTGGGCGCTGGACCTGGATCATACTGGGCCGGTCGAGGTGTCGATGGAAGGCGGCAAATTACCGCCGATCGCATACAGCGCGCCGCACGCCATTGCGCGAGGCAACGCCGCCTGCAGCCGCGGGCGACGGGTCACGATGCGTTATGCCAACGGCATCGAAATTCGGCTGGTCGACAACGGGCCTGCGGCCGGTGGCGTGTTCATTGGCGACCGCGGCAAGATCCGCATCGGCAACAACGTGGTCACCAGCAACCCCGAAGCGCTGGCCAAGACGCCGGCCGATCAGCTCAAGTTCCGCTTGCCCGAGACGGGCAGCCACATGCAGAACTGGTTCAACTGTATCAAGTCGCGCGAGAAACCGGTCGCCGATGTCGAGATCGGCCACCGCTCGGCAGTGGTCTGCCACCTCGGCAACATCGCCCGCTGGGTCGGCCGCCCATTGCGTTGGGACGCGGAGCGGGAGATCTTCCCAGGCGACGACGAAGCCAACCGCTTCCTTGACCGCCCGCGCCGAACACCGTACGAGCTGCCCGAACTGGTCTAACTCACGATTCCATACTCGCGCAACGTGTGACCGGGGAAGACTTTGGCGACCTGCTCGTTCTGCAGGCGCCGGGCGACGCTTTCGCCGAGGATATCGCGGTAGTCCGTCGTCACGCGCAAGTCGCCGGGGCCTTCCAGGTCGTCTTTTGCCAGCCCCGGCCAGTCAGCGACGACGCGGCCGCCGCGGACGTTGCCGCCCAGGATGAACATAACGCCGCCGCGGCCGTGGTCCGTGCCGAGGCTGACGTTCTCGTGCAGCCGCCGGCCGAACTCGCTCATGGTGACGACGGTCACACGGTTCCAGAAGGGGCGGAGCTCTGCGGCAAAAGCTGCCAGCCCCTGTCCCAGGTCGCTGGCCAGGCCGCCGAACCCCCCAGCCTGAACAAAGTGCGAATCCCAGCCGCCGATGTCGACGCAGGCCACTTCCAGGCCCACTTCAGCTTTGATCAACCGAGCGACCTGGCGGAGCGCGTCGCCGAACTGACCGTCGGGATAGTCCCCGGCCTCATCGGCTTGGTTCGCTTCGCGCCGCAAGCGATCGACGGTGCCAAGCGTTTCGAGCACCTGTAGGCCGGCACGGCCCAGCTCGCCGCCCTCGCGGCCGTACAACGTTTGCAGACCTTTCTCGAAACCTGCGCGGTCTTCGTCTTTCAAGTCGATCGAAAAAGCCTCCACGTTCCGCACGGCACTCGCCCCGGGGCTGCCCCGCAGCGACTCGGGCAAGACGTCGGATATGGCAACGGCCGAAAGCGGCGAGCGGTCGCCCGCGCGCGTACGCAGGTGCCGAGCCAGCCAGCCGGAGCCCAGATTTTGGTCAACAGGACTGCCACGTTCCATCAGATCCTGGGCCTCGAAATGTGAACGCGTCTGGTCGTGCGAGCCAACGGCGTGAACCACGGCGAGTTGTTTCTGTTCGTATAGCGGTTGCAGCGGCCGCAGACCCGGATGGAGTCCGAAGAAGCCGTCCAGATTCACGACCCCGCTCGTTTCGTCGGCCGACCGTTCATTTGGTTGCGCGAGGGCCAGGCTTGGCCGCTCAGCGTAGTAGGCTTTTTCGGCGTGCGGCGGGACCAGGTTCAACCCGTCCGCCCCGCCGCGCAGGAAAACGTTGACCAGGACATCGGCCGTCGGCTCGCGATCGCCGGCGGCCATGACCAGTCGCAGGAATGTGCTGAGTGAAGCGGGCATGATTTAGTACCTCTGGAAAGCCGGAGAGGCCAGCACCAGCGCGGCAGCCGTGGGGCGTTTGCCCTCGTCGGAAACTTCACGCAGCACTTCGTCGAGTGCGGCAAGTTCGACGTCCGCGGGCCGTCGGCCCAACAAGTACGACGCGACGTTGCCCGTCAGATCATCGAATTGATCGGACGCGCTGAACCGGCGAGCCAGCCGTCGCAGGTCAATCTGGGTCCCTTCGATTCCGTTACTCGTCAGTTTCAGCGCAAAGTTCCACCGCCAAAGCAACGTCCCCAGCCACGGCAACGGCTCGTCGGGATAACCGTCGGGCGTGGGGTAGTTGAACGGCGCATTGCCCATACGCTGCAGCCATTCGTGGATCCGTTCGCCCCCGTCCGTGTCAGCATCGACCGCCCTGAGCGCGGAGGCGATGAAGCGGAATGGCCGCTTGAGTCGCGTGACGCGAGCATTGCGGAATTCGTCCGAAGCGAACAGCGTGCGCAGCATCGGTTTGATTTCGTACTTCGAATCACGAAAACTGCTGGCCACCTGCTCGATCAGCTCCAGCGATGGCTCGTCGGCCACAAAGCGCCGACACAGCTTAGTAGCAAGGTATCGCGCCGTGGCAGGATGTTCGACCACGATGTCCAATAGCCGGTCGAGGTCCTTCTTCCCCTGGCCGGCGGGGATCTCAGCACCCAGCACTCGCTTCGCTCCCTCGTCGTGCTGGCCTTCGCGAAACTCGACGCGACCGCGCCACCAGGCGTCGTTGATCGTCCAGCCGGTCAGGCAACGGGCTGCCTCCATGACGTCCTGCTGCGTATAGCCGCCGTGGACGCCCAGGGTGTGCAGTTCGAGCAGCTCGCGGGCGTAGTTTTCGTTCGCGCCTTCTTCGCCCTCCGCTTTCTTGTTGTCTTTGCCGTCAAGGTAGACCAGCATCGCCGGGCTCAGTGCCGACGCGCGCAGCAGGTCGCGGAAGTTGCCCAGCGTGTGGGCGCGGATCACCTCGCGGTCGTCAACCGTTTTGAACCAGGCACACTCGCCCTTGCCAATGCTGATGTTGAAGTGGTCGGTCCAGAAGTTGACCATGCTTTCGAAAAGCTGACGGCGGCTGTAGACCGCGCGGAGCAGCGTGTGACGAAACAGCTCACGCTCGACCACGCCCTTGCGATACTCGAAGATGTCGCCAGCAGAGGCATGGATTGATTCGAACCGCCGAGCGCGTACGTCGCAGGCCGTGTCGTCGATCGACTCAGGCGCGAGCTGCTCGTCGATGTACTCGTCGACACCGAGCGCGCGCACGCGATCCAGATCGCCTGGCCGCCAGCCGTATCCCAGCCGGTTCAGTGCGTGGGCCGCCAGATCGTGCTCCGCCTCGGTCGGGACGACCACGGTTTCCGGCACCGATTCGAATTGCCGGGCCAAACGGTTCCAGCCCGGTGAAGCGTCGCAGCCGGCCACCAAGCCTGCTCCGGCGGCCGCGCCGACTTTCAACACATGCCGTCTGTGGACATTCATCGCTCGGCCCCCACCCCAGAGGCGACCGGGCTTTCGTCCACGGATTCAACCAGCTCGCTTGCCACGACCTCCTCGTCGGTGATCTCGATAAACGATCGCTGTTGTTCCGGTACTCGCGGCGCAGATCGCCCGAACAGTCCGAGTACCGCCGCGCCGAACCCCATCAGCAATGCGATCGGCAGCAGAACGAACCAACCCAGGATCGGCATGAGCGAGGCCAGAAACAGCACCACCCAGCCACGGATGATCGCCTGCCAGGGCCGCTCGACGTCCGCCGCCGACGGCAACCCCGCGCCGATCGACATCGCCACGCCGGCCGAACCGGCCAGCGCGAAGCCCAGTGTTCCGGCCACCACGATGCCGCCGAAAAAGCCCACCGGTCCACCCGCCGAAATCATGGCGGAGCCAATCACCATGAAAAACGTACCCACCAACAGCCCAACTAAGAACGTCCTCACCGGCATCCGCGTGACGCGCTGTCTGGCGCGCGCTACCCAGCCCGGAAACAGGGCCGCTGCCAGCAATGCCGTGGCGGTCATCGACAGCCCAAGCCCACCGATCACCGAAATGATGCTAAAAAGCGTCGACATGGTCATGGCATTCTCTCCCGTGGTTTTACTAACGAATACCTGGATGGCGGACTTCAGGTTTCATGTTTTTTGTACGCTGCGGCCGTTTCTGTCGCGGTTTCAGTGCCGCGTCCAGGAATCGCACGGCTGGATACGTAGTCTAACTCCTTGCGAACAAACACGCACGGAGTTTACGGTAGGGACAAGCGGAAAGACGCAGATTAGCTGATCAAAGCCCCAGTTCCACCAACGGCTGCCAGAAGCCAGGCAGAATCGTGGTCGTGAGTACGACCACATGAATGACACGAAGAAGAATTGGAACTTGGCAGCCAGGCCAAAATACGCGGGCACAATTGCCAGATTGACCGAGCAGTTGCGAACAGGCTGGCCACGCACAGGCAGATATGAAGATTGCCGCTGGCTTGGAGACTGGACGAGATAGACTGAACCAGAAAACAGGAATGCAATGATCGGTAATCGAAAACCTCCTGCCTGCGCCGTTCTAGCGACCGTCTGCCTACTGCTAATGCAAGTGGGGGCCCAGGCCGCGAACAAACAGGAAGCCAGGACGTCTCAATCTCTGGATGGCACTTGGGAAATCATCTTTGATTCCCAAAACGAAGGCCGGAAAGCTGGCTGGCATCAGGAGCAGATCTTCCTGGAGCGCGACGACCGACGCGAGATTCGTGTGCCGAGTTGCTGGGAAGAAATCGAGAAGGACTATGAGGGTGTTGGCTTCTATGGTCGACGTTTCACGGTGCCCAAGACCTGGGAAGGCAAGACAGTTCGGCTGCAGTTCGACGCAGTGAACTACATTGCCGAGGTCTGGGTGAACGACCATGTCGTGGGGCGGCACGAAGGAGGATACGCTCCGCTGGAGTTCCGCATCGACGATCTGTTGAAGTTTGACGACGAGAATTTTGTCAGCCTGCGAATCATTGGACCGATCGTCGCTCAAGACAAGGTCATCGACGGCATCGGGCAGAGCGACATGCCGCACTGGCGCGGGGCGATTACTGGCGGTATCTGGCAGTCGGTTCGCTTGATCGCGACGGGAACAGCCTTCGTGGATGACCTGTTCCTCGAACCTCGATTGGCCAACGACACGGTCGGCGTGCATGTCACACTGAAGAATGCGGAACATGTTAGCCGGGAGGTCGGCGTGATGGTTTCGATCCGATCAGCCGACAGATCAAGGAACGTCGTTGCCGAGACATCTGCAAAACTCAAACTCGTACCAGGTCGTAACACGGAGAGTTGGACTCTCGCCATTCCAGAGGCTCGCTACTGGTCACCGGACGACCCGCATCTGTACACGGCCACGATTCGCATTGCGGATGAGTCCACAACGCTTGACGCCAAAGACGTGCGATTTGGGATGCGCGAGCTGACGATCCGCGATAACAAGTTCGAGCTGAACGGCAAGCCGATCTACATCAAAGCGGCTTTCTTCGAGGGATTGTATCCGACTCGGCTGGCACTTCCCGACAACGAGGCGATGGCACGGCGTGAAATTCAGCTGGCCAAGGATTGCGGCTTCAACATGATTCGGCCGTGGCGGAAACCACCGCCGCCGATGTGGCTCGACATGTGCGACGAGATGGGTGTGCTGGTTATTGGGGGATTGCCGATCGAGTGCATGAAGCGTTGGCCGACGGTCACACCGCATTTGCGCGATCGGATCGAGAACGAAGTCCGTTCGGCTGTGCTGCGGGATCGCAATCGAGCGTGCATCGTCCAATGGGAGATCTTCAATGAAATTGGACGCGAGGATTTAGAGCGACTGAAACATCCCGCATCGATGCTCGCTCGCCATCTGGACCCAACGCGCATGATTCTCGACGAGTCGGGTGGTTTTGCTGGTGGGTCAAATATCTATCTGCCCGGTAAGTTCGAGCCGGAGGTGTTCAACGACGTGCATAGCTATCCAGGTGCACCGTTCAACGACGCGTCATACGACCAGTTCCTCACGCTATCGAAAACAGTTGAAGAGATCCAAGCCATGGGGTTGCGGCCGGGATTCAAGAGCAAGCAGAGTTCGCCGGGCCGTTTGACGGTCGTCTCGGAGATCGGATACGGCAGCCTGCCAGATCTAGTCGACAACAACGAGCGCTTCGCCAAAAGCGGCAACCCGTTGGTTCCGCCTTATCGCTATCACAAGGATATGGCTCAATGGATACGTGATGTGCTCAAAGAGAGCAGACTGGACGCCGTCTATCCCGACTTGCAGAAGTTCTGCCTCGACCAGCAGGCGATTCACTCGCAAGCTAACAAGCGGATGCTGGAAGCGATTCGCTCGAACAGCAGCACTGGAGGCTACGCGGTCCACGCTCTGACAGGCGGTGATTGGGTCCTCGGCGCTGGCCTGCTCGACTTGTTCCGTAATCCCAAGGGTTCCTACTGGGGTACAAAGGAGGCAAACCAACCGCGTTACCTGGCGTTGCGAGTGCGGCCAAGAAATATCTACGCCACGCAAGGTGCCAAGATCACGATTACTGGGATTAACGACCTGGAGGACGTCGCCGGGAAGCTCTCGGTTGAAGTTATCTCGGCGGATGGTACGAGCGACTTGCTGGTCGAGAAAGATACGTCGCTCGTTTCTGGCATCTCTTCGCTATTCGAACGGAAGCTTAACACGGAAGAGATGACCGGTTCGTATACCGTCCGAACACGATTGACCGGCGCGGACGGATCGGTTGTAGCTCAGAACACCGTCGCCATCGATGTGTTTGCGCACGAGCAACTTGCGGCGCCCAAGGCGAACGTAGCCGTGCTTGATGTGAACAACTCGCTTCGTCCATTTCTCAGGAAGGCTGGTATTGCTTTTGTCGAATTCGCTGCCGACACGCCCAAATCGCTGCCGGTCTTTGTCCCCAAAGCACGCGCTCGAAATCCGAACGCAGTCGGGCGTTTCGCGAAACTTGAGAAGTTTGTTCAGCAAGGTGGCACGGCGGTCTATCTGGAGACGGTCCAGCGAGGTAACTCGTTCTGGGCGCACTGGCTGCCTCCTAAGAACGTGCTGCCCGTTCCCATGACCAGTCAGCCGGCTTTCGGTCTGTGGGTTGGTGTCTCGCATATCGTCACGGATCACCCTGTTCTCAAAGGCCTGCCTTCCAAACAGATGATGGGCCAGATCTATGAAAACGTCTGGGCGACGCAGACATTGATCGGCACCGACGGCGAGCTAATCGTCGGCTCGGTGAGCCACGGTTGGTATCAAGGCGACAAAGATTCACAGCACTACCAGGGCCCGTCGGCCGCCTGGTACGGCATGGACATCGGCGTCGTCCCTTCGGGCAGCGGTCGCTACGTCCTCTCGGCCTTGCGAATCGTGGAGAACTTGGGCAAAGACCCTGTGGCCGACAAGCTTCTGTTCAATCTGATTGAATGGACGACGGGTAAGACGAATTGATGAACTTGCGATCTTCAATGCTACCTCGGAGCCAGAAGATTTCGAGGCTCCTTACGAACAGGGAACACCTCTGGGCCTATCGAGTCTCACCATCCACGAGAAACGGTCACGACACTCATGCATACACACACTCTCGTCTGCCTTTTCTGTCTAAGCGTCACCTTTGCGGCGCATCCCAATCTCGTTCGCGCCGCAGAGAAATTCAATGTCATCCTCATCGTTTGTGATGACTTGAATGACTACGTCGAAGGCTTCGGCGGCCACCATCAAACGCGGACACCCAGTATTGCTCGACTGAGTCGAAGTGGCGTGTCATTCACACAGGCTCACTGCAATATTCCCATTTGCGGGCCCTCGCGAGCCAGTCTCTTCACCGGCATCTATCCCCACAACTCGGGGTGCTACGGGTTCGAGCGCTGGGACGGATATGAGGTTCTAGAGAACTCGCGGACGCTCATGGATCAGTTCCGAGCGAATGGGTACCACACGTTGGGCACGGGAAAACTCATGCACCACCTGAACCGCAAGGAGTGGGTAGAATACGGAAACCTCGCTGACTATGGGCCGTTTGCTTTTGACGGAACCGAGCGAGTCGCTCATCCCAGTGTGCCGACACCCTTTCGCGAAATTGGTCCGATTGACGGATCGTTTGGCCCGCTGGTCAGTCTCAACAACCGCACGTTTGCTAACGGGACATCCTACACGTGGCAAACCGGCAACTGGAAGAAAATGCGCACGCTTCGTGTGGACTCTCAGCAAGACCGTGAAATGACAGCCGATGAACTGAACGGAAAATGGGCCGTCGAACGACTGCACGAGTTGGCAAGTCAACCATCTGGCAAGCCGTTCTTTATGGGCGTCGGTTTCATCCGCCCCCATACACCGCTGATCGTTCCGGAGCGTTTCTTCAAGCAATTTCCTCTGGACTCCATCACGCTTCCGGTCATCCTACCTGGCGATGTAGAGGACACTCACGCACGATCGATTCGTGGCAATCCTGCCAGCAAAGAACCGAATTCCGAGCGGACCGCAGATATGGGCTCACGCCTCTTCACGGATCTCGTTGATTCCTATGATTCGCAGGACGAAGCGCTCAAACGATTCATCCAGGCTTATCTCGCCAGTGTCGCATCGGTCGATGAACTGATCGGTCGCATTCTCGACGCGGTCGACGATTCCAGCCTCAAAGACAACACGGTCATTGTTGTCACCAGCGATCACGGTTGGGGTATGGGAGAGAAGGACTATCTCTACAAGAACTCTCTCTGGCAGGAAAGCACACGAGTCCCATTGATCGTACGTGCTCCGGGCATTGCAAAGGCGGGAGGTGAGACCGACCATCCCGTTTCGTTGATCGATCTTTACCCTACACTGGTCGACGTTTGCAGTTTGGCCGGCGAGACAAAGAAGAATGACAAGGGACACCCACTCGATGGGCAAAGCCTGAAACCGTTTTTGGAGAATCCAAGAACCGAAGCGTGGTCCGGCCCCGACGCCGTCCTCACCGCACTCTACAGGTGGGCGAAGGTCTATGATCCCGGTGACCAGAGTTACGCGCTGCGAACAAAGAACTGGCGTTACATCCGCTACCGGAACGGCAGGGAAGAGCTGTATCACTGCACCAGCGATCCACACGAGTGGAACAACCTTGCCAATGATCCGGGACATGCATCGCGGTTGAACTCATTCCGAGAGAGACTGAAAGCCAGACTTCCAGAGCCCGGGGTAGTGCCTCCGCAGTCAACTCTGAGACAGAAGCCGGAAACTGCATCAAAAGGTGACGCTGAGGCCTGGAAAGACAAATACTTTGCGAGACACCCGGATGCCGATGCCAACAAGGATGGCATGTTGTCCTGGCCTGAATTGAAGGTGTACCGAGCCAATGTTGGCGATAAGAAGAAACGTTCTTGACCGCGATCTCAAGAATCGAAACGGGGCTCTGTGATGAGCGTGCGGGGGCGAAGCAACTGCAATCGAAGGTCGCCCTCGGAAACGCACCGTTAAAGCGAGAAATGCGCCGCGGAAGGAAGGAATGAAGGATGAGATTGACCCCAACAGCGTCTCTACTGGTACTTGCGCTCGCCTCGCTGACGCACGCTCAGACCAACTTCCCCGACGGAGTCGACGTTGGGATAGGTGGAGTATCGATCGTTACGTCGGCAGTCACCGGCCAATGGCGTTTCTCATCCGACAAGTCGTTTGCTCCCAACTGGCGAGCGCATTGGATCTGGATACCAGAGGATGAAGACGTTGATATGCTTCTGGTGAGAAAGACCTTTGCGCTTTCCGAGCAGCCGGATCGTGCCGTCCTGTCGATTACCGCAAGTTCACGGTACCAACTGTTCATCAACGGGGAGTATATTTGCAGCGGCCCGGCTCGGTGTGCGCCCCACCATCAGTCCTTCGACATTCTGGATATCTCGAAGGTGCTGCGGAAAGGAAAGAATGCCCTGGCCATCCGGGTGCACCACCAACGCGAAGATGTCTCCTATTATGGCGTCGCTCGCGGTGGGCTGTTGGCACAACTGGACTGTTCGCCGGATGCACAAGCATCCCCGCTTCAGACCGACGGCAGTTGGCGAGTCTCTTCGGATAAGAGCTGGCTGAACGCCTCGCCGAGGATGGCGAGGTTCCATCTGGAAGTCTGTGATCGAGTGGATCTGCGGCGCAGCATCAAAGGGTGGACCGGTCTGGATTTCGATGACAAAGGCTGGGGGAAGGCAAAGGTTCTCAAGCGAGAATTCGGGTGGCCATTGCCCCAAAAGAACGACCGCCCAACTCACCTGATACCTCCTTGGACATCGCTGATCGCTCGGGACATCCCGTATCTGGTGGAGAGTTTCTCCGAGACACAACGGCCGATCCACGCCGTGAGCATTCCCGCACCCGAAGGCGAGACAAGCTTCAGCGGAGATAGTTGGATCGACGCGGCTGTCATCCACCAGATTCCAGTGCCCCGGAATGATGGGCTTGCGGCCAGCCGACAATCCGCGGACAAGGCGCGCCAGATTACTGTTGCAGCCAATGACCAAGGCGAGTGCCGAGTACTCGTCTTTGACCTGGGAGACGTGCATAACGGCAGGCCGTTCTTGGACATCGCGGCACCTGCTGGCACGGTGATCGACGTTATGTCCGCCCCGTACCTTCTCAACGAGAGCGTGCAGTCTCCGATCGTGGCCTCCACGTATGTCGACCGCATCGTCCTGTCTGGGTCGCGCGAGCGATGGGAAGCGTTCTATATGAAACCGACGCGGTGGCTGGCAGTGGTCTTTCGTCACCTTCCCGAAGAAGCCAGACTGTTCGGGGCAGGCGTCATGTGGAGCGAGTATCCGTTTGAGCGGAAGGGTTCCTTTCGCGCGCCTGATTACCCCGAACTGCAAACACTGTGGGACGCCGCCGCGAAGACGATCCAAGTGTGCGTTACCGACGCTTACACCGACAATTACCGGGAACGAAGGCAATATGCACAGACCAGCTACTACGCGTGTTTGGGAAACTACTCAGTCTTCGGCGACCATGCTCTGCAACGTCGCTATCTGAAACAGATTGCCGAGGAGCAACTGGCCGACGGTCTCATGCCCGCTTACGCCCCTCGCCATGGCGATGACTTCATGGTAATCCTCGATTCCAATTGTTTCTGGATACGGGGCCTTCATCAATATCTGCTCTACTCGGGGGACGGCAAGACCATACGCGAACTGCTGCCGGCCGCCCGCAAACTGCTCAATCTCTTACATCTCTATACCAATCCGGATGGTCTGATCGACAGCCCGCCTTACCCTTACTGGTTGGACCATGCGCTGAACGACCGACGTGGCGCTAATTTCTGCCTCAANGCTCACTATCTGGGAGCGCTCGAAGACTTCGCTCAAGTTCTTCAGTGGTTGGACGATCCAGCGGCCAACATCTACCAGCNACAAGCCGAACGGATACGAAAGACGCTGCGTGAGCGGTTGTGGGATCNGGCGAGACAGCTCTTTGCGGATGCACTCGTCGACGGAGAACGTTCCGATCAATTCAGCGAGCACGCTAACGCCATGGCAATGGCGCTCAAGATCGCATCTCCGGAGCAGATGGAAGCCATCGCGGCGCAGTTGCACACGAATGAGAGTGGGCAGTTTGTTCGCCGCGCCTCTGGAACCGTTATGGTCACGCCCGCTATGTCTCACTTCCTACACGCAGGGCTTTGCGAAGCGGGCTACACGGACGAATCTTGGGATCTGCTCTGGGCGCGCTTCGCGCACATGTTGTCGCCCCAGACGAATGGCACGCTGTGGGAAGAATGGTGGCTCAACGGCAGTGGCCGCAAGGGGACTTTCAGACCGATCGCCAGTGGGCGCAGTGATGCTCAGACCGAAAGCGCTTTCTTCCCGGGACTCTTCTCACGTTACATCCTGGGCATCGAGCCAACACAACCCGGACTCCGAGATATCGTGCTGCGCTATCACCATTCCGACCGCCTTCATCGGCGTCATGGTGCGATCCCGACACCTTCCGGCCTACTCGAAGTGGCTTGGGATGTGAGTCCGACAGATATCAACATCACGTTGCAAACGCCACCACACACGACACTGAGAGTCGACCTTGCCAGCCTGGGAACGCCGTCCAATGACCACATCTCGATTGATAACAAGTCATCAACCGCCGATCAGGTAGAGAACGGCTTTGTCGTCCTTCCGTCAGGCAAACACACCGTGCATATTGAGCGATAACCCGGAAAAGGCGCATAGCGAGGTATAACTCATGACTATCGAATGTATTCGCACGCATCAACTTCGTTGTGAGTTGGATGAGCCGTTTTCCTACTCACAGTTGCGATGCGGTGCCCGCGAGTCGTTGTTGGTTGAGATGATTGCCGACACGGGTGAGGTTGGTTGGGGCGAGTGCTTTGGGCCAGCCGCGGTGAATCAGGCGGCAGTCGCCACTGTCTATGCTCCGAAGTTGTTGGGACGTGATCCGCGACAGATCGACGTCCATTGGCATCATATGTGGCAGACGACACTCGATTTCGCAAGACGTGGCGTACTTATGGCGGCCATCTCGGGCATTGACATGGCCTTGTGGGACCTGAAGGGGAAACTACTGAACCAACCCGTTAGCGAATTGATGGGCGGACGATTTCGTGATCAGGTGCATGGTTACGCGACTGGAATGTACTTCCGCGACTTGCCCGACGCCGCGCTGATCGATGCCTTGATCGCCGAAGCCAGCGGCTACTGCGAACAAGGCTTTCGTGCGCTGAAGATCAAGATCGGCAGGAACGCCAGCTTCGATCGGAAGCTGATCGAAGTGATGCGGCAGGCTCTGCCGGAGATGACGCTGATGGCCGATGCGAATCATGCCTACGACTTACCCGAAGCCATCCGCATTGGCCGGACCCTCGATGAAGCGGACTTCGCTTGGTTCGAGGAACCAGTTTCCCCTGAGCACCCCGAGTTGTACCGGCAGCTTCACGAGAAGCTCTGCGTACCATTGGCAGGTGGCGAGTGTGAACAGACACGCTACGGATTCCAGTCGCTGCTGGCGTCCGGCGGAGTACAGTTCGCCCAGCCCGACTTGGCCTATTGCGGCGGCCCGTCCGAAGCGTTGAAGATCCGCGCCGTCGCTGCTTCGCACGGAATCAATGTCGTGCCGCACGCCTGGGGCACGATGGTGAACCTGGCCGCAGCCACGCATTTCTTGGCCACGGCCTACGGAGAGCCCGGACGCGCCGAAGCGACGGAGCTTCGACTGGAATGCGACCGCAGCCCCAACCCACTCCGCGAGGAGATGTTCGAGACACCGCTTCGGATTGAGGGCGGCATCGTTGATGTACCCAACTGTCCCGGTCTGGGCGTGGTTGTCGACCGATCAGCAATGCAGTCATTTCGAGTCCAAGAGACGGAGCTCAAATGAGCGAATCGGCCGGCGCTCTAATTGTGTGAGTATTCCGCGAGCGCGTCGCCGTCGAGTTCGATTCCATGGCCCGGGCGATCGGGCGCAATGGCTTTGCCGTCGGCGAACTTGACGGGCTCTTTCGCGATTTTGTTCCATACTAAGTCGGAGAATTCCAAAAACAATACTTCGGGCAGGCTGGCCGCCAAATGCACTCCGATCTCCATGATGGTGTTGCCTAGCGAAACGGGAATCCCGTAGTCGCCGGCCAGATGCGCAGCCGCTCGAGACATCCCGAACGACCCGTGGACGTTAAGCACATCGACGCCGCCGGCTTCGAGCAGCCGCCGTTTGCCGTGGAAGCCAAGATACTCGCCCGTGTTGACGCGAGAGAACGGTATTTCGCCGCGCAGTTGTGCGTAGCCGTTGTAATCTTCTCGCGTGATCGGGTCCTCGATCCAATAGACATCAAAGCCCGCGTTGTTGTAAATGTGACTGCGGCGGATCGCTTCTTTGGGCGACCAGGCCTCATTCGCGTCGACCATCAGATCGGCATCCTGTCCCATCACTTCGGTGGCCATCTGCATTCGCTTCAGATCCCATTCGACGTCGGGATGCCCCACTTTGATCTTGATGGCGCGGAATCCCATCTTCTTGAAGTCACCCAGACGGCTGACAAACTCGTCGTCGCTCAAGTGAAAGTCGAGCGTGCTGCCGTAGGCTGGGACTTCGGGATTGGCCCCGCCAAGCAGCCGGTAAAGTGGAAGGTCGGCGGCCTTGCCGACCAGGTCCCAGGCAGCAGTCTCGACAGCCAGAGGCAACGTCCCCGCGTTAATATTTCCACCGCGGGGTCGCGAGATTCGTAATGCCTCCCCGAAAGGACTCGACCCCCGCAGCATCGGCCACATGTTGTATTCGAACTGCGCTTCCAACTGGGCCAGCGCGGGCGTCGGCTTTCCCTGTTGCAATTCGAATCCAACTCCCGTCAGTCCATCTTCGGTCGTCAGTTCCAACACGGTCATCCAGTGGTCCGTAAAGACGACCTGCGAATCACCGATCGGCCTCGCGAGTTCTAAGCGAAGGCGATGAAGTCTGTATTCGGCAAGGTTCAGTCTGCGATCGCTTGCGTCTTGCATGGAGGCCCTCTACGACGGTCGAAAGTATACAACGGTGACAATAACTCCCAGAATCGTCATGCCCAAACCGGCAATGATGGTCAGGACTTGCATCGGTAGACTCATTCTTAACGGGGCTGGCAATCGCACGCGGTCGGCCCACAGCATAGCAAAGCACCATAACCCACAAGAGGCCGCTCCGCTGATGATACTCCCAAATGTCATCCGGCTGATAATCGTCCCCGCCACGCGTTCCGGCAGCCACATCATTGTCAGCCCGCCCAGAAGGCAATAGGTCACGACTCCCATTCGGATCGCGGGTAAGCGCTGTGGTGTGATTAGTTTTGGTACCACGGCTCTCGCGCTTTCGACAAAGGTGTGTCGGTAAACCTCGAACGCACCATAGAGCGTACCGATGAAGGCGAGAAACACACCCAACCGGTAGACCCACCGTAGCTCGGGATGCAGTGCGGTTAAGAATGTTTCCTGCTCGTTGAGTAGATCGTTGTTCGCCGGTACAGCCATTTCGCGGTTCAGTACGAGTTTGGCGAGAATCGCAAACAGCAGGGTAACCAGGATTACGAATGCGAAAGAGGCCACGGTGTCGAAGAGCGGGGCTCGCCGCCACTGCTTAGCTCTCGTGAGGGTGATTTGCGCCGAGTCTGTGTTGTCGGCAACGGCCGTGGCAATTTCTTCACGAGTTGCAACACGGCGCCCGGCCAGACCCCACTTCTTCTCGCGCAACATTCCAATATAGCCGATGTAGTCGTACGCCCCGCCGCCGACCGCACCAAGGTAGATCGACACCTCGAGCCAGGGATTGCGGTCTTGAAACTCTTTCGCATATTGGGGTGCTTCCAACAGCCAGTCCGGATAAACCGGTCGCCGGGGCAACAACATGCCGTTGAGCAGTTGGATCAGATCCGGCCCGACTATGACGACCGCGGCCCCAACGCACACCACAATTCCGCCAAGCACAACGATCGAAACGCGTTCGAGGACCTTGTAGGTGGAGCCCAGTGCCATTGCCATGCACAGTAGCAGCAACAGCGAACTCCAGAAGTTGATCCAGAACTCCAGATAACCCCAGGGGCCAATCCCAGGACCCGACATTTCCATCCCAACGAGCCGGTGAATGAACCCACCCAGGATCTCCGGAATCGCGGAAAACGCAATCGGCATCAACGCCACCGCGGGGACGGCGATCAACAGCGGAAACCAGCACCACGGACCGGGCAACTGCTTCCAGGTTTCAATCGGATGTTCGCCAGTCAGCGTAATGAACCGGGCCGCCGTGTAAACCTGAATCGCTTTGAACAGTCCAGCGTAAAAGAAGCACCACAGCAAGCCGTAGCCAAAGATCGCCCCGCTCCGCGATGCATAGACCAGTTCCCCGCTGCCGATCGTTACCGAGGCAATGATCACACCAGGTCCCACGTAACCAACAACGTGCAAGACGCTCGGCCGAACGAGCGCCGCGGGCGGCTCCGGATAAAGCGGCTCGGTTTTCATCAATTCGTACGATCGCTTTTCAGATACCGAACATCGTCAAGCACACGCAACGCCACACGACGACTGAATCGCCACAATTCTGTTGGCTGGCGACGCGCGCCCCTCGTTAAACCACCCCTGTGATACAACCAATGCCGGCCAACGATCAGGTCCACTATGGCCTGCCCGCCCCGCCATCTGGTACGGGTCCCTGGTTTCTGCTACAGCCCGCGACGGTACTTCTTCGGCGGACGTTTCATCAACGATGCTGGCGGGGGCGTGGCCGGTGTCTCGGGCGCGACCTCGACAGGTGCCGAGTGGTTGAACCCTTTGAGTTCGCCACGCTTGAGCTGTAAGTTGATGCGCTGTTCGATACGCGTTAGTTCGGGACCCTCTTCGGGCGCGACGAACGTGTAAGCCACACCCTCGCGACCCATCCGGCCCGTCCGACCAACGCGGTGAACGTAGTCGTCGCAAAACGACGGGGTATCGAAGTTGACAATGTGCGAGATACCCGTCACATCAATGCCACGACCGACCACGTCCGTGGCGATCAAGTAACGCAGCCTGGCGTCTCGGAATGATTTCATGACGCGATCGCGCGAACTCTGAGGTAAGTCGCCATGAATACAATCGACACTGTCGAGCCTCTTTCTGAGACGTGTCACCAGTCGATCGACGCCGCGTTTCGTGCGACAGAAGATAATCGCCTGTTTTGCTTGTTCGCGCTCCAGAAGATGTACAAGCAAATCGAATTTCATGCGGTTATCGACGGTGAAGTAGAACTGCTCAATCGTTTCGACCATCATGTCTTTGGCCGAGAAGTTCAGCATAACGGGTTCGTGCATATACCGTTTGGCCAGCCGTTCGATCGGTGGCGGTACGGTGGCACTTAACAGCAACGTCTGCCGTTGTGTCGGGCAGCGGCGGAGGATTTTTTCGATGTCCGGTCGGAAACCGATGTCGAGCATCCGGTCAGCCTCATCCAGAACGATGCACCACAAGTCGTTCAGCCGCAGCGTGCCTCGGCCAATGTGATCAATCACGCGACCTGGCGTCCCGACCACGATCTGCGGGTGGCGTCTTAGTTTCTCGATCTGACCACGAATCGGTTTGCCACCATACGCGGCAACGCATTGCACGCGTTGTCCTTGCGACAACTTCACCACTTCGTCGCGAACTTGGACCGCCAATTCACGTGTGGGGACAAGAACCAGCGCTTGAGGGCCTTGGTTCCTCTTGGGTGGATCAAGCTGCTCGAGAATTGGAATGACGAAAGAAGCGGTCTTGCCCGTCCCGGTTCGGGCCTGCCCAATGACATCATGCCCTTCCAAGGCCTCGGGAATGACTCCCGCCTGAACAGGAGTTGGCTCCGTGTAACCGGCGTTGCGAAGCGCCGTACTCATTTCCGGTGAAATATCGAAATCGTCAAACCGCTTCGGTTGATCTGCCGTTTTAGTCAATTTGTCAATTAGCTCCAGTTCTCAAGACGTCAATTCGACCTAACCGTAACGCCGGCCATAGCTTTCGTCAACGGCAGTGATTTGATTCGGCCAGAACTACGAAGTTGGTCGCCAATGCAAAAGAGGCCGGATCTAGGCCGCGCCAAAGTTGGCATTTCCTGGTGAACTGAGCTAGTTTTTGGAGGGCAGTTTTGTTTCACTGTTGCCAGTCAGTGAAAATC
>NYXM01000016.1 GCA_002685655.1 Planctomycetaceae bacterium | reverse complement strand
GCTGATCGCTTGCAGCTGCAAAAAGGACAACACAATGGATCCTCGCACTGAGACACTACTGCAACTGACCCGCCGACAACTTCTCGGCCGTGGCCTGAATGCCGCGGGAGCTGCTGCCCTGGCAACATTGTTGAACAGGGATGCCAAGGCGATGAAGGCAGATGCGCCCAAACGGCCTGGCGGGTTGCCGGACCTGCCTCATCATCCACCGACGGCGAAGCGGTTCATTTACTTGTTCATGAGCGGTGGGCCGGCTCAGATGGATCTGTATGACTACAAGCCAATGGTCACGAAGTTGTTCGACAAAGACCTGCCGGATTCCGTGCGGCAAGGCCAACGTTTCACCACGATGACATCAGGGCAGAAGCGCTTCCCGCTTGCTCCGTCGATGTTCAACTTCGCACAACACGGAGATTGCGGGCGATGGGTGAGCGAGTTGCTGCCACATACGGCCAAGGTCGTGGATGATCTCTCGTTCATGTACAGCGTCAATACCAACGCCATCAATCACGATCCGGCGATTACGTACATTCAGACTGGACGCGAGCTGCCCGGCTGGCCGAGCCTGGGAGCATGGCTGGCATACGGGCTCGGCGTAGCAACAGAGAACTTGCCGAATTACGTGGTCATGACGCCGACCTGGTCGGGACGAAAGAGTGCACAGGCACTTTACAACCGGTTATGGGGGACCGGGTTTCTGCCCTCGCGATTGCAAGGCGTTGCGTTGCGAGCCCAAGGCGATCCGGTGCTGTTTCTTTCGAATCCAGACGGTGTCGATCGAGAGACTCGCGGCAAAATGCTCGCAGGGCTCGCGCGGCTGAATGCAATTCAGTATGAGCAAGCGGGTGATCCGGAGACGCAAGCGCGAACGACTCAGTACGAGATGGCTTTCCGTATGCAAACTTCGGTCCCGGAGCTGACGGACTTTTCGCAGGAGCCGCAACATGTTCTCGACATGTACGGGCCGGACGTGATGAAGCCGGGCACGTTTGCAGCGAGTTGCCTGCTGGCGCGGAGGATGGCCGAGCGAGGTGTGCAGTGCATTCAGCTCTTCCATCGTGGTTGGGATCAGCATAATAACTTGCCTCGCGACATTCGCAATCAATGTCGCGATATCGATCAACCGACACGGGCCTTGATCGACGATCTGAAACGCCGCGGTATGTTGGAAGACACGCTCGTCACCTGGGGCGGCGAATTTGGTCGCACCGTCTACTGCCAAGGCAAGCTGGCGCGCGACAACTACGGCCGTGATCACCATCCACGTTGCTTCACCATGTGGATGGCGGGCGGCGGGGTCCAGGGAGGACGGTCGATCGGTATGACCGACGACTTCAGCTACAACATCGTCGAAGATCCCGTGAGGATTTCTGACATCAACAACACGATCCTACATTGCCTCGGAATCGACAACGCACGTCTATCGATCAAGTTCCAGGGCCTCGATGCGCGGGTGACAGGAGTGGAAGAATACCGTGTGCTTGAAGAGTTTCTCAGTTAAAATGCAACACAAGAAAGCTGAGCCCATGAGGAATCTTAACGTGAATCTGAGAATATCGGCCGGATTGTGCATGATCGTGGGAGCAGCGAGCCTTTTCATAGCGGTCAGCGACTCGCTTGGCGAGCCCCCTGGAAAATCTGGGGACTCCGCGGATCAGATCAAACTGGGCAAGCCGATAATGACGATCGAAGAAGCTCGTGCCCGAACGAAGCTCTTGCACACCACCTACGAATCGACGTTGATCATGGTCCATCGTGCGTACTTCGAGGAAGGTAAGCGGTTGACGGTGCCATCTCGTGTCTTGGAGGACGTTTTCTATTGGGTCGATCAGGAGACGCATGGCAAGACGCGCTGGATCTCCGTGAATACCGAGGCCATGAACATCGACCACGAGCCGGAAAGCGAGTTCGAAAAGAAGGCTGCCAAAGCGCTTGCCTCGGGAAAAGATGATTTCGAACTGATCGAGAAGGGAGTCTATCATCGCGCCGGCGCGGTAACGCTCGTTGCCTCCTGCCTCCGCTGCCATGAACCTACGCTCATGCAGAATCGACGGCGAAAGCGCGTCGTCGGGCTCGTCATCAGCATCCCCGTCAAGCAAGACTAGGCCTAATGTCTACCCGCGAACTTCCGTCCGTTTTGCGAGTGGCCGTCGTTGGCGGTGGTATCACAGGGCTCGCTGCCGCTCATCGCTTGACGGAACTTGTTCCCGATGTCCAGCTATCCTTGTTCGAATCCAGCCATCGGCTCGGTGGTGCGTTGGAAACAACGCGTCGTGACGGTTTTTTGATCGAGGGGGGGGCGGACAATTTCATTACGACGATCCCTTGGGCGATGGACCTGTGCCGGCGGATTGGATTCGATGACCAGCTCATTCAGACCAACTCGGGCTACCGCCACGCGTTTGTCGTGCGGAAGGGCAAGCCCGTACCAATCCCTGACGGCTTCGTTGTGATGGCACCGTCGAAGGCTTGGCCGATGCTGACCACGCCGATCTTGAGTCCGCTTGGCAAACTCCGTCTGGCCTGCGAGTATTTCGTCCCGCAACGGCGAGCGGGCGAGGAAGAAAGCCTTGCATCGTTCGTGCGGCGTCGCTTCGGCCGCGAGACTTATGACCGGCTCGTGCAGCCGTTGGTCGGCGGTATCTACACGGGAGATCCAGACAAACTCAGTCTGCAATCCACGATGCCACGTTTTGCGGAGATGGAAGCGAAACACGGCAGCCTCATTCGCGCGTTGCGAAACCAGCCGAAATCGAAAGAACGAAGCGGCGGGGCGCGCTACAGCATGTTCGTCGCGCCACGGGACGGAATGTCGAGCTTAGTGGACGCCATTGCCAGCAAGCTGCCGGTTGGATGCATTCACTTGGACGCCCCCGTTGAACGAATTGCAGAAGTCCAGTGCGGGTGGTCCCTATCGTTTGCGAGAGACGTTGACAGTCCAAGCGAGTTCGACGCAGTTATTCTTGCGACACCGGCGATGCCCACCGCCAAGCTTGTCGCATCGCTCGATGACGATGTCACCCGAGAACTCAAAACGATTCATCATGCGAGCTGTTCGATTGTCTCTGTCGGCTATGCGCGCGATCAACTCACACATCCGCTCGAAGGATTCGGCTTGATTGTGCCTGAGATCGAACAGCGAAAGATTCTGTCGGCCAGTTTCTCGAGCATCAAGTACGCAGGTCGCGCCCCGGATGATCACGTCCTAATTCGCGTCTTCATAGGCGGCGACCGTCAGGCCCAACTTGCCGAATCTCCCGACGACCAATTGCTGGACATGGCTACCGGCGAGCTTCACGAACTGCTTGGTATCCAGGGCGATCCCAGCCTGGTGCAGATCAGCCGCTGCAAAGCTGCGATGCCGCAGTACTTCGTTGGTCACGTGGACAAGCTCTTTCGCATCCGCCAGCGGCTGAGTCGCCATCCCGGTCTGCACCTCGCAGGAAACGCGTATGACGGTGTGGGTGTGCCTAACTGCATCCACAGTGGCGAGCAGGCCGCGGAAAGCCTGGCAAAGACCTTCGCGCCTTCGTCAACAGTCTCTTAAGCCACAACT
This sequence comes from Planctomycetaceae bacterium, assembly GCA_002685655.1. Next base: position 11,633 of record NYXM01000016.1, on the reverse strand, counting down.
TCTTTGATTGCCCGACCATGTACGTCGGTCAGTCGCATGTCACGGCCGGCGAAACGGAATGTCTGTCTGGTATGGTCCACACCCAGCAGGTGCAGCATGGTGGCGTGCAGATCGTGGATCTCGACCCTGTTCTCGACGGCTTTGTAGCCGAATTCGTCAGTCGCGCCGAAAACCGTACCGCCTTTGACACCGCCGCCGGCCATCCAAACAGTAAAGCCGAAGGGGTTGTGGTCGCGGCCATCGCGACCTTGGGCGAACGGTGTGCGGCCGAATTCGCCGGCAAACACGACAAGCGTCTCGCTCAACAGGCCGCGACGATTGAGATCGATCAACAGCGCTGCAATCGGCTTATCGACGGACCTGGCGTTCTTGTTGTGCCCGTCTCTCAGCTTGCTGTGTTGGTCCCAACGGTCGCCGTTACCATTGGGACAAGTGAGTTCGATAAAGCGCACGCCGCGCTCGATGAGTCGCCTGGCCACGAGACAGTTGTGGCCGTAAGTTCGCGTGTTCTTGAACTTGTCGTTCAACCCGTACAGTTCGAGTGTTTCCTTGGACTCACCGGTCACGTCCATTAACTCTGGTACCGCTGTCTGCATGCGGGCGGCAACTTCGTAGTTCGCGATGGCTGCCTCTAGTTTGTCAAGCTTGCCCATGCGCTGCATCGCTGTCTTGTCGAGACGCCGCATCAGGTCGAGCTTGCTTTGCTGCCGTTGCGGCGTTTCCCAAGGCTTGATGTTTGCTACTGGTGTATCACCCGCGTTGAAAACTGATGCCTGGTAGGTTGCCGGAAGATAGCCGCTGTTGAAGTTGTCGAGCCCGCCCGGCGGAGTCAGCCCACCATTGAGCACGATGAAACCCGGCAAGTTCTGACACTCACTGCCCAGTCCGTACGTTATCCAGGCGCCCATGCTGGGACGTCCTTGGATGGGATGTCCGGTGTGTAGGAAGTAGTTGGCAAACGTGTGTTCGGAGAACTTCGCCGTCATCGAGCGAACAAAGGCCATCCAATCGGCACATTTTCCAAGGTTGGGAAACAAGTCACTCACCGGCAATCCGCTCTGGCCATAGCGTTTGAACTTCCACGGGCTGGCCAAAGTCAACCCCATGTTGTCGAACTGCAGTGTTTTCTTGTCGACGTTCAAGCCGAACGGTTTGCCGTCCTCCTTGTCCAGGCGTGGCTTGGGATCAAACGTATCGACTTGCGACGGACCGCCATCCATGTAGAGAAAGATGACGTTCTTCGCCTCGGATGCAAAATGTTTTGGCTTCGGCGCTAAGGGGTTGAGTTGTTTGTCTAGAACGTCGGCGTCCGTTGAAGCAAACCCCCTGCCGGCCAACATCGCCGTCATTGCAACCGCGCCAAAGCCGTTTGCACATTGGGCCAGCATGTCGCGTCGCGTGATCGGCGGATGAAGTACTCGGTTGCACTCAAACATTGTCTCGTACCTATTCGTTCTAACGCTGTAACCGGTGTTTTGATTAGCCGACAAAAATGAACTCCTTCAGATTCCACAATACATGTCCGAAATCAGTCCACAGTGTTTGGTTATTCTGCCACGCGTCGTTTTCCAATCCCATGGTGGTTGCCTCGTCCTGCAGGAATTTCAAGGCATCGGACAATTCATCATCGGTGGGTGGTCGCGCGAAAGCCAACTCGTACATCCGGCCAATGCGTTGCTCGGGCGTCTTTCCGGGGTCAGCCAACATCCGCTTGGCCCACAGTTCGGCTTGCTCCTTGACAAACAGGTCGTTCATCAGGATCAATGCCTGCGCGGGCACGTTGGAGACATTTCGGCGCCCTACCGGTTGCGTCGGAATTGGTACATCAAATGTTAGCATCATGGGCGATAAGAAATTGCGACGAACCGACAGATAAATACTGCGTCGGCCGGCTCCGTCGAGCGGTCCACTCTGGGGACGTCCACGGCCAGTCATGAACGCAGTCAAAAAGACCGGGATTGGTGGACCTTCTAGCTTTCGATCCAATCGGCCTGACACAGCCAGGATCGCGTCACGAACTGCTTCACCTTCCAACCGTCGCACGCGCATACGGTGCAACAGGATATTGTCAGGGTCTTCCCTTTCCGCCCGCGCGTCGAGCGGTGTGCTTGACATCTGGTACGTTCGACTGGTGACGATCTCGCGAATCAACGTCTTGAGCGACCAACCGCCGGCGACAAACTTCTCCGCCAAATGGTCGAGTAGTTCGGGATGTGATGGCGGCCGACCGAGAACACCAAAATTGTCAGGTGTTGGCACGATTCCTTGACCGAACAGATGATGCCAGACGCGATTGACCATCACGCGTGAGAGGAACGGGTTCTGTTGGGTGTCGACCATCTGCCGGACAAGCTCAAGCCGCCCGCTATGGGTTGCATACGTCTGTGGTTCGGTTCCGGCGATCGCTTCGAGAAAGCGCCGCGGGACAACGTCGCCGGGGTTGTTGCTTCTCCCACGGATCAACAATGTTTCGTCTTCGGCCGTTCCATCCCAAATGGCCATGGCAGTGCGTGACGTCTTCTTGATTCGAGTTGCCAGCTTTGCCCGTTGCTCGAAATACGGTTTGGCGATTGCGGTGAGTTGACTATCTATGGAGCGTTCTGTTGCGACAAACAGGTTCCTGTGCTGAACCATCCAATCGGCCAACCTCGCTTGATCCAAATCCATTGGCGATTTCGCACTGCCGGCCGATAGCTTATGAGACGTGGCGACAAACACAGTTTGCAACGCTACGGCCAACGATTCTGGCGACTCGATTGCCCCATCGGACAAGGCTCGCTCGAACAGACGATGGGGCTCCGATATTGCGGCGGGCCTCTCTTCGGAATCCACAACCATCAATACTTCAAACTGGCCACCATCATCTGGCACAAACTCCAAATGCGCGCGGTGTCCAACATAGCGGTCGAGCCGGTGGCTCACCCACTGAGGCTCGTTGTGCCCCTTTATCGTCTGGATCAACGCACCGTGCAGTGGGCCGGCAATAAGACGATGCGAATCGACGACGGCCTGAACTTTACCCGCGCCCTTGACGAGATAATGAATCGTGCCGCTGTGGATCGTAAACGTTGGAGTGCAGAGTGTCTGGCCACTGCGCGAGACATTGCCCAATGCGCCGGGATCTGTTTCTGTTCCGCCGGGCAACTTCAGCCCGCTCCACAACGGATCTCGCCCCGCCGCGCCGTACGTAAAAATGCCGGCAATTGGGAATGCCGTGTCATTTCTTAAACGTAGGGCACCGGGCCGCACTGGCCTTTCTCCGAAAGCAAAACCATCCTGCGCCCACTCGCGCTGGCTCGCCTTCGCGTAGTCGACGACAACGCGTACGTCGCGCCACTCCTCATCGTGTTTTGTGCGCTCTGTCTGTAGACGCCCGGCGTACGATTTGACCAGTAGGCCCACGCCACCATCTACCTGGTTGTTGCCGCCGAGACACACTGAGGCCCAAAGATGCAATGGATCCTCGACATCCTGTTTTGCCTGGCCAAGATGCTCAATGAGACTGCGCAGCACGCCGGCGTCGATCTTCTCACGATCTGCGACATCGTCGGAGCCCAAAATGTCGTCACGAGCCGCAAGCAGATAGTCGGCCCATCGGCTGACAACTGGCCTGATCGACTCACCGAGAGCATTGCTCATCTCTACTTCGCACTTTCGGCGGAGCGCCCAAAGTTCTTGCGCAACCTGTCGATTGTGCTCCATCGTGTCAAAACGAACTTGCCGATAACGTGAACTCTGCAAAAATCCGGCTAGCGCGTAATAGTCCTTCGTCGAAATCGCATCGAACTTGTGATCGTGACATCGCGCGCAAGCAGTGGTCAAACCTAAGAACGCTCGCCCGATCGTGTCAATCACACCGTCGATGCGGTCTGTTTCGTCTTGGCGAATGTCGGTTGGTGAATGCACCCATTCCCCCATGTACCAGAAGCCAGTCCCCAGCACCGACTCGTTGAATCCCTCGGTTGCGTGCAGCCTTGGCTGTGCGAGCAGATCGCCGGCCAGTTGCTCAACGACGAACTGGTCGTAAGGCAGGTCGCTGTTCAGCGCGCGAATGACGTAGTCGCGATAGTGGTGCGCGTTTGGCGCCGTGTGATCAAACTCATGCCCTCGCGACTCGGCGTAGCGCACGAGATCGAGCCAATGCCGTGCCCATCGTTCGCCAAAATGCGGTGATTTCAAAAGGTGATCGACTACCGCGTCAAACGCCTGTTCTGTCGAAGCGGGATCATCCACGAACGAAGAGACTTCTTCTGGCGTCGGCGGCAATCCGATCAAGGCGTAGTAGGTCCGCCGGATTAATGTACGACGCTCGGCCGGCGGTGCGGAAGTCAGTCCCTTCGCTTCGAGCTTTTCCAGAATAAAATGATCCAATGGATGCCGTGGCCAGGCTGTATCCTTGACGGCTGGCGGTTCAAGATGTCTGATCGCTTGCCATGCCCAGTGACTCGAGCGACGTTCTTCGATTGGAAATTGTTTCTTGTCAATCGGCTCCACTGCGTGTGAATCAGGCCAGGGCGCGCCCATCTCCACCCACTTCGTCAGGATCGCAATCTCAGCCGCTGGCATCTTCGATTGCGGCGGCATGTCGTAGTCGCCCATCCAGTTAATGGAATCCACCAACAGACTATTTTCAGGCTCGCCCGGCACAATTGCCGGCCCGCTGTCGCCGCCGCCAAGGAAATGGGATCGCGCGCCCAGTCGCAGATTGCCCTTTGGTTCATCGACTTTCGGCCCGTGGCACTTGTGACATCTCGCTTCCAGCAAAGGTATAACCTTGGTCGTTACAAATTGCAGCGTCACGTCATCGAGTTTACCGGTGCTATTTTCGGACTTCTTTGTCGCTGGCTCGTCCGCACGGACCGAGGATGAGTACCAATCACAGAGGACGCAACAAAGCGACACGACAAGCACTGTCGCGGAGAAAACAAGCGGCCTAGGTGGGGGCTTCATGTGGTGGTCTGGCATCAATGTCAGGCAACGCCATCGCAGGTTAATTGATCGCAAGGGCGCACTCTTTCGTGGGTCACGAATCCTGACACCCAGCGTAGATCCCTCCATTAAAGATGTCAATGTCCTCTTATCCACGGTAGCGGCCGACGCCGCGGCGACAAGCGAAACGGCTGCTGTTGTGCGCGCGACTCAGTCCATCGCTGACGAGTCATCACGGTAACGGCTCGCGTTGATGTCTCACCTCAATTAGAATTGGCGATGAATTCACTCGAAGTGGGGGCACCGGAAGAAAGGTCTGTGTCAATCTTGGCCGTTTCATTTGGTTGTTTCATGCAACGGAGCTCAGTGGTTCTGATCGGCATCGGTATACTCGTTGCAAGTTCTGTGGAAATGATGTCGACCAAGGCGGCAGAATCACAGCCGCGCGAGATCGGTTCTGACGTCGGCACAATTGAAGGCGTTGTGATCTATGAATCGGATCGCAAGCGACTGTGGAGATATCGTCGCTACTACGTGGCGGATCGCAAGAAAGGTCACCTGGCCGAGGCAGTTGTCAGCCTGTCGGAAGAATCGCTGGCTCTACGTCCCGCCAAAGGAAAGTCCCAGAGTTGGACGATCGATCAGAAGGACTATCGTTTCATCCCGGAAACGCTTGCGGTCCGAACCGGAGATCGGATCAAGTTCACCAACAGCGATCCACTACTGCACGACGTGACAACGCGCCAACGCCAAGGGCCCTCGGGCGAAGTCCTCAAACAGAACAGCTTTTCACTTCACCAACGGGAGGAGGTATTGCAGGTGTTTAGCGATGTTGGTGGAACTGAGTATCCGGTCACGTTAAACTGCAGATTCCACAGCGCGATGCGCGGTTGGGTTTACGTCTTCGATCATCCATTCTTTCAAGTGACCAAGAAGGAAGGTACGTTTCGTATCGAAGATATTCCTGCAGGGAAGTACCGACTGGTCATGGTGCATCCGGCGGGAAACTTGCGGTGGGACCAAGCGGTCGACGTCAAAGCTGGTGGAACGCATCGAGTTGAAATCCGCGTTTCACCAGACAATCTTCTTGCCACTGAAAAATAGATAGCATCTGGGAGCATCTGAAATGACATCGCCTTTGACGACCCGACGACAGGCCTTGCAGACAAGTGTGGCTGGAATTGCTGCAGTACTTGCTTCTCCAAGATTTGTATTTCCCGATCAAGACGAAGAGGAAGAACTGGTGCCGTTCCTCAACATGCCGCGAACGGGGCCAAATCGCTTGGATTGGGAAACTCTGACCGATTGGATTACACCGCAAGACCAAGTCTTCAGTGTCCAGCACAATGGCACCCCTGAAGTGAAGACCGAAGAGTTTACACTCGACATCGCTGGACTCGTCGAGCGGCCGAAGACTCTAACGATCGACGACATTCGTGGGCTCCCCAAGAGAGATCAGTTGATGACGCTCGAGTGTTCCGGTAACGGGGCAGGAAAGGGCTTCATGAATGCGATCTATAACAGTAAGTGGACCGGCACATCGTTGGTTTCACTATTGGACGAGTGTGGAATTCAAGAAGGTGCGAAAGAGATCGTCTTCATCGGCGCTGATCGCAAGGAAGAAACGCTGCGCAAAGGCACACAGCGGGAATTGTCCGTCGAGGTCCCCTTCGGCCGCAGTATGTCGATCGAAGATGTAAGGGCCAAGCAACCACTGCTGGCCTATCTGCGTAACGACGAACCGCTCGAACTCCGCAATGGCGCGCCGTTGCGGTTGATTGTCCCTGGGTGGTACGGGATCGCCAACGTGAAGTGGTTGACGAGAATCGAGGTGCGGGACACGCGCTACATGGGGCGATTCATGGCGCGAGACTATGTGACCGTGCGCGGTGAGAGGCGAGGCGGGGAAGTTGTCTTTGTAGAAACTTCGGTCAATAGGATGAATCTGAAGTCGATTGTGGCGCGTGTCACCCGCCGGGACACATCTGGGGGCTTGGTCCCCGCGAGAGCCTTTGGGGCCGTATGGAGCGATGGTACCGACCTTGCGAAGGTCGAAGTGAAAGTCGACGACGGTGATTGGAAGCAAGCCAAGTTCGATGATCGGCCACGCGCTCAGTTTTGCTGGACATTCTTTTCGATCGATCTCGGCAAACTCAAGCCTGGCAAGCACACCGTGGTGTCTCGAGCCATCGACGTGAATGGTCGCGAGCAGCCAAGCGCTGAAGACGACGAGATCGCATTGAAGAAGACATTCTGGGAAGCCTATCAGCAATGGCCTCGCGAGATCGAACTGGAGGCGTAGAACAGCTCGTCGTAATCGACCACGACCATAGGCCATGGCTTTGGCTTGCCCCGCAAAGCGGGGCGTTTGCATGAAACAACATGTTGTGGGTCTCCCGACCGGCCCACGTTTGCCACCCCGGCACGTTTGCCACCCCGGCACGGTCGCCACCCCGGCCCACGTTCACCACCCCGGCACGGTCGGGAGACCGTGCCACAACATCGGTGGATTTCTCACGCCACATGTTGTGGGCTGGTCTCCCGACCAGCCCACGTTCGGCGTTCATCCAGTTGGACGACGGCCTGGAGATCAGACAGGTTGAAACGTAGTTCTACCCAAATAGAATCGGTAGCATGGAGAACAGACAATGCCGTCGAAACGACTTGCCAATTCACAGTTGCTTGTGCTGTTGCTGGCGTGCGGTGTCGCCCTCTCGCAGATGGCAGAATCGGCACGTGCCGAACAGCGTCACAACGTGCTGTTCATTGCGGTCGACGACCTACGTCCGGCGCTAGCGTGCTACGGTGATCGCCATGCAGTAACTCCAAACATCGATCGACTGGCAAGTCACGGTACCTTGTTCCATCGCGCGTATTGTCAGCAAGCCGTATGCAGTCCATCGCGGCTGTCGCTGATGACCGGTCGCCGCCCGGATACGAGTCGTGTCTGGGACCTGGCGACTCACTTTCGCGATGCCATGCCGGATGTAGTGACACTGCCACAGCACTTCAAGAATCACGGCTATCACACTCGCAGCATCGGCAAGATTTATCATGGCAGCGGAAGTCCTTCAAAAGACCCGCCGTCATGGTCCGTCGCTCCACAGTACGATTTCGTGCGCGATCCGACCGTTCGCTATGCGTTGCCTGAGAATCTAAACGGCAAGGGACTAAAGCGATCCGCAGCCGAGGCTGCCAATGTCCCTGATGAAACGTACATTGATGGGATCGTTTGTAACTCGGCGGTCGCCGCAATCGAAGAGCTACAGGCCGGCCAGCAGCCCTTCTTCCTGGCAGTCGGGTTTCGCAAACCGCATTTGCCATTCTGTGCTCCGCAGAAGTACTGGGATCTTTACGACCGNCAAACGATTCCGCNNCCGGTAACCAGCGGACACCCGCTAGATGCACCGGAATTGGCAGTACGCAGCTGGNGGGAGCTAGAAGGCTATACGGACATTCCCGCCGACGCCCGGCTGNCCACCGAGAAAGTCCGCGAGTTGCGACACGGATACTACGCTTGCGTGAGCTATGTTGATGCGCTCGTCGGCCGCCTTCTCGACGAATTGAAAAAGCGGAATCTCGACAAAAGCACGGTAGTCGTCTTGTGGGGCGACCATGGCTATCACCTTGGCGAACAAGGGCTATGGACGAAGGCCAATAATTACGAGTTGTCGACGCGCGTTCCGTTGATCCTGTCCGTTCCCGGCCAGACGCTCCCCGGCAGAAAGACAAATGCATTGGTTGAGTTTGTCGATGTCTATCCAACATTGGCGGATCTCTGCGGACTGCCCGCGCCCGTTGGAGCGGAAGGTATTAGCCTCAAGCCACTGTTGGCTGAACCAGAGCGAGTGTGGAAGCGAGCTGTCTTCAGCCAGTATCCGAGAGCACGAAGCGGCAATCGGCACCGAAAGCACGGCGACATCATGGGCTACGCGGTGCGAACGGATCGTTATCGTTACGTCGAGTGGCAGGAATGGAAGACAAAGAAGATCATCGCTCGTGAATTGTATGATCACCAGCATGACGTCCATGAAGCGCGCAATGTCGCTGCGATGTCTGAATACAAGAACGATATCTCGCGTCTTTCTCAACTGCTGCGCAAAGGCTGGCGAGAAGTCTTGCCAGAAGTTCCAGAAAGGATGTAAATCATGTCGTTGAAACCGTTGCAATTACTTGTTCTGATTTCAGTTTTGAGCCTGATCGCCGTGTCAGCTGGTGCTGGCGAGTTCGAATCAGTCACCGTTTTTGCCAACGGCACGGACGGTTACAACATCTTTCGCATTCCGGCGATTATCAAGGCTGCCAACGGCGACTTGCTTGCCTTCTGCGAAGCACGAGAAGGAGGTGACGCGAGTGAAATCGATCTGGTCTCGAAGCGATCGACCGATGGCGGGAAGACATGGCAGGCTTGTCAGATAGTTCAGGAGAGGGACGACTTTCGCAATTTGTTTCCGAGCGGTGCCCCGCCACTGACCGTGGGCAATCCAGCACCGGTTGTTGATCTGCTCGATAGTCAACACCCCGGACGAATCTGGCTTCCGTTTACGCTAGAAAACGACCGCGTGTTCGTCACCTACAGTGATGATCATGGGGCGAGTTGGGCGGCACGACGTGAGATTACAGGCGACGTAAAGAGAAAGAACTGGGGTTGGTATGCGACGGGGCCAGTGCACTCGATTCAGTTGCAGCACGGAGCACATCGCGGCCGACTCGTTGTGCCTGCAGATCATCGACTTGGCGATGGTGGAGCGGATCGCGGCCTGGAAGGCGCGCAAGCGATTCTGAGTGACGATCATGGTGCGACGTGGCGCTTGGGAGCACTCGATGATACCTATGAAGATGACATGAAGGCGAACGAGACGACGGTTGTCGAGTTGAATGACGGACGTCTCTATTTCAATACACGCGATCAAAACGGCAAGGCCAAAGGCACTCGAGCGGGAGCCTACAGCAGCGACGGAGGCCAGACGTTCGATCGCTCGTCGAGTTCCGCTTACAAGTGGTTTGTACCCGAAGCAACGCCTTTTGACCCGCCAGTCGTCCAGTGTGCGTTGTTCAGGGCAGCGTCAATCACTGATGGTGACGACTTGAATTTGATCCTGTTTTCTGGCCCCGACGAGAGCGGTCCGACAGGGAAGGGACGAAGCGATTTACGACTGAGATACTCAACAGATGAAACGGCCACCTGGCACGATGGGCCGCTAATCCACGAAGGCCCCGCGGCCTACAGCGACATGGTGCGTCTGGAGCCAGGACAATTCGGTGTCCTGTTCGAAGCCGGCACGAAAGGGAAGAAGCGTTACGACCGCATTGACTTTGTTCGGTTTGCTCATGATGACTTGAACATCAAATAACAGGACTCACCAAGGAGATGACCACCATGCTCCATCAACATTTTGAGCTTTTTGTCCGAGTCGCTTGTGCGCTGTCACTGCTGGTCATCGGCTCAGTCGCAGCGCCTCTCAACGTGTTGACCGCCGCGGAAGGTGGTTACGAGGGTGATGTTATGAGTGTCGTCACAATTGACTCACTCGATGCGACAGGGCCATACAACAAGATTTGGGAACCTTACCTTGCCAAGTGGTCTGGCAAGCATTACGTCGCTGCCTATGGACTGCAACTGCGGGGTAAGTCCGATATGGGCGATATTGTCTGCTCAATCAGCCGTGATGCGGGCCAGACGTGGAGCCCTCGCATCATGGTGTTTGATCACCGAGTTCGTAACGGGATGGTCCAGTATGCGTACAACAATTCCGTCCTGTTCCGCCCTCCCGGCCAGGATGTGATCTGGCTGTTCGTCATGCGCGCGCCGATGCACTATCGCGACAGTGAGAACGCCGATCTGGTCGCCGCGTACAGCGCTGATGGAGGCTATTCGTGGCATCACGTCGAGCTGGCGATGGGCTATCAGGGGTCGCTGATTATCGTCGGGGGGATCGAGACAGTCGTTCGCGATGGTGCCTTACACTATCTCTTGCCCGCTCATCGCAATTCAAGACGCCACGACCCCCACGGCGATCGCCGGCAATTCGTGCTGGAGAGCAAAAGTTTGTTGCATTGGAAGCTATCCAGCTACGTGCCTTATCACGCGGACGATCCTGTCTTCCTCCACGAAGGATGTATCGCGCCAAGTAATCGTGCAGGTGAGCTGATGATTGTGATGCGAACGGCAGACATGAAGCGGGAGCGCCCGCTGAATCCTCCACTTGCGTATTCAGCAATCAGCAACGACGGCGGCAAGACGTGGTCGACAGCACGTCCCGAGCCAGCCTTGCCCAACTACCGCGCGAAAAACTCCTTTGAAAAAGGAGCCGATGGGAAGTTCGTCTACGTCTACAGCGACCAGACCGAGCGACGGGGCCTGTCGTACAAGACACGCGCCGTCGGAGGCCCGTGGTCAGATGCTCGTACTTTCTATGATCACGACAATCGCAACAGCTATCCCACGTTGATCGACGATGGGCCCGGTAAGTGGCTGGCCGTCTGGGACAGCTCCAACGCCCCCGATCAACGCCGCACTGCAATTCGTTTTGGACGATTGGCGACTGAAGAATAAGTAATAATTTGAAAAAGGGGGTCGGGAGTCATTTGCCGGGACGGCCCTTCGGGTGCTTCGCACAAATGACTCCCGACCCGAATGGCACTTAATCGACGTAAGGTTGCTGGTGGCAGTAGCTTGAATTGCTCTTCACAAGAAGGGCCTC
>NYXM01000015.1 GCA_002685655.1 Planctomycetaceae bacterium | reverse complement strand
TCGGCCCGTCGTCGTCAGCCTCGCCGTTTGCGACGGAGGCAATCAGGCAAATTGTGCATTTCGCGTCGAAAGCCTCGCCCACCCGGTTGAATCATGTCCGCTGTAGAGCCGGTCTCTACCGAAAAACAGGGCCGACTGATAGGAACGACACGGCGGCGTCAGGGTCCCACTTTCTCATACGTCGCGCCGAATAGGTCTTTGTCGACGATCCAAATGTCTTCCGGATAGTCGACATCCGTATCGTCATAGCCCTTCACCAAATAATCGCCGGGCTTGCCAGATAACACTCCCCACGAGGCGTGCACTTGGAATGTGTGGTCGAGTTGTGCAGCCCATACGCCTTTGGCGTCCGGATTCGGAACATACTTCTCCCAGCCGTCGTTGTCCACTTCGCCCGTCGCGTTGTACTTCTGCTGCAATTTCGCCGCGGTCTGCGGCCATATTTCACCGATCTCGCCCCGGCAAAGAAAGTCGCCGGCGCTGACGGTTTCCTCACCCTCGATCGTCTTGACCGTCTGCTGCTTATCGACGCTCTTGGCCCAAATCGGCCGCACTTTCTTCGCGTGAAACCAAGTTCCCGCGGCATTTACTTCGTCGAGAAGCTCTTGGTTGGGTGACACTCCGTCATTTGTTTGATTCATCTTACGCTCGGTTCTTTGAGACTCCTTGCATCCGCTGCAAGACAATAACAAAGCGAATGCGAATGACACAGTCAAAAGAATTCTCTGCGACATTGCGACAACTCCTCCGAAAGTCCTCAGTCCCTGCTTTATTTTATCAACGGTGTGATGCGTTCCACGCATAATCCGCTCTATCGCCGCCGGCTCGCCGTACGTGCCCAAATCTCCGTGGCTTGGGCTGGACTGCCGCCGTAGATCTCAGCAAACGCCTCGGCAAACCTCTCTCCGCCGCGCAGCGCGTCCAGCAGGGCACCGGTTCGCTTTGAATCTTTCATGAGGAATTTGACGAAACTGTAGCCGGCAAGTGCCGCCGATTCAGGGGGGATCTTGCCGTTTAAGAAATCATCGGGTCTTGCCAACGATCCCAGGATACCGGGTAGTTCACTATTCCACGCAGTCACGCGTGAATCCTTAGCCGCGATGCGAGACGCCACGACGCGACCCACTCCATCGGCAAACCACTGCGGTGTGTCCGAGAGGCTGGCCACATAGGTAGCCGCCAACTGCTCGCTGATCAGACTGTCCAATGAATATTCGTCGGCGCGCGGCGGGATCAGGGCTCCGTAAGCATCAACAATGTCGTACCTCCAATGGCCACGCCAACCGCGAGGAATCTCGCGTTTTTCGACCATCTGGCCGAATTCACTGTAGTCGTAACGCTGTCGAAAGAAGAACAGTGTCATCCGCCCCTTGACCAGTGCCTCGTCGGAAGGCGCTCCGACCATCGCCGTGACGCGTGGTGCGAGTTTCTCAGCGGTCTCGCCATATTCATGCAAGCTCGCTTCGCCCATGCTGCCCATTAAGAGGAAATTCGTTGTTATTGCTGTCTGCGCCTCGAAGCCGGGCATCCCAAGCCGCCAGTTCTTTCCGGCCAACTCGGCGCGTGCGGCGCTCAGTTCTTCGTGTGTCGAGGACTGGGCTCGGGCCAGAGCGGCAACGCGGACAACGTCTTGATTGGGATTAGGTCCATCGAACGTCGCACCTTCAGAGATCCATTTTTCGATTTTGCCGATCACTTCGTCTGACAGTGGTGTGCGTCCCATGGGCATCCGCGCCTCGCCACCTTCGCCTTTAATGCGTTGGATCAACAAGCTGTCGACCGGTTTGCCAGGCACCAGGGGTGGCCCGCTGTCGCCACCTTTCAGGAGACCTTGAAAGTTGGACATGTTCAGCCCGCCGCGCACACGTTGCGCGTTGACGTGGCAGCCATTACAGTTCGTGGCCAGGACTGCCGCGATGTCGCCCGCGAAGCTGACGGTTTCCTTACCCGTTGATTTCGCAACCGTCAGTGCTGGCCCAGCTTGCCCCACCGCGTCAGGAGCCAGCGTCTTGAGGCCAACTTGAGGATCCTCGCCATCGTATTTTGCTCCCTGCGTGATCCAGTCTTTCAACGTCTTGAACTCCGCAGGTGTCACCTTGCCCCCACCGCGCGGCATGTCACCACTGTCGATCATCTCGATGATACGGCTACCCGATGCGTCGCCAGGAAAGATCACGACGCCCGCCGATGATCCCTTCATCAGCGCGGCGAAATTCACCATGCTGAATTCGCCACGCGCATTGTTTATGTGGCAGTTTTCACATTTTTTGATGAGCAACGGGGCGATCTGTTTAACAAAGCTGATGCCTCCACCGGGTGGAATTGGGGGCTTTGGTTTCTCAATGTTGACAATCGCCGGCAGCTCGATGCCCTCTAATTCGAGCAGCGCGTGGGCCCGGATCACTCGATTTCGGACTGGCTCCAGCAGATTGATCATGTCGTCGTCAGCGTCTTTGGCGAGTTCTGCCATCTTCCCCTGAACTGCCTTGACGACCTCGGCGGATTCGTCGAATTTGCCTTGCGTGTAAAGCGATCCTGCTTTGCGGATTTGCGTATTCAAGGCCTTCGCTGCGCGAGTCTGCGCGGGCGTGGCCGCAACGCCCCACGAACTGGCAACGCCAACCAATAGTAGGGCCAGAGCTGCTAACTGGAAGCCAGCAAGAAAGCGTGTGATCGACTGGCTCTTCATAGCCAAAATGCCTTTCAGATGTGATCGCTAAGAGCAGATGTGGGCCGTTTCAACTCGCAGCACAAAAGAGCCCAACTCGAGCTGTCAAAACGAGTTGAGGCACAAGCGACGAGGGCAATTCCATTGTACGATCTGGCCGAACTACGCGGTACCGGGAAGACGAAGCCCTTTGATGAACGCTTACCCGAGCCAGTTGTACTCGCCCACGAACCGAATTCGCAATCAACCCCTGCTATGGACGTCCTGACCGACGCCGCGCCGCTCGCTGCCGTTTCGATGGTCGAAGACCGTGCTCAACGGCAAACCACTCGGCGTATCGCTCGCGATCACGGTAGCTTGTGTTGCGATCGTCAAGAAGATGCCCCAGTTCGTGGATCAAGATGTTGTTGAGGTAGAAGTTGCGAATCGACGTTTCAGTCCAAACCAATGTCCAAAGCGACGAAGAATGTTGGACCCAGCGCCCCCCAAACTGCCTCGTTTCGTTATGTTCTGCTGGCCGCGGCGGTCGGTTGAAGTACTCGACCAAGCTGGCTTCGATTGGATACAAGTACAGCGTCGCTCCCCATTGCATCCCATAGCAGGGAAACGACCGTTTCTTGCGAGTCATACGGCTCAGCTGGATCGTATGTAGAGGATGCAACATCCATTCAGGAAGTTGAGCCAAACGTCTGCGGATCTGTCTCTCCGTCACGACATGCGAGTAACCCGGCCCGGCGCTTTGCACGACGATTCGATAGTCAGCGGAATCCTCGACATCCTGCGGTGCGTGCCAGTCTTCAGGCGGTTCGTACGCAGTATGGTTGTTCAGACCCGTTCCTCGGGCTCGTTTGCCGAGCTTCGAAGCTGTCCGTGTTGATTTCGGCAGGCGATTGCGCGAACTTGGGCCAGCGTGCTTGTGGGAGGTACGCTGCTTGCGGTTCGCAGGTGAGCGTCGTGTCATGGGATTACCTCGAACTGGTCGTAAATTCTCCGCGTTTCCGCAGTGACTTACATTCCGTTCAGAGGTCACGTCACCCGATCTACATTCCGTTGATGAAGAGAAACACGGTCAAGGCCGCAGCCGTTAAAACACTGACTCAAATCTAGAGGGCGAGACCCTGGACACGCTAGTGAACATTCTAAGTCACGTGTGATAAACAACTTATGAGTTCAGTTGGTGAACTTACAGCGACCTCGGACCACGCCGATTGGGGATTTGGGCGCTTTCGTAGCACCACGGAAACAGCTGGTTCTCGCGTTTGTTCCGGAGGAAATGTCGTCCTGGCATCCGCGCAGTCTTGCAACTCGGGTGTTGCGACCAAAGGCAGGCCACTTGTAGTTGCGTCGCTTGCGACACTTGGGTCTAACCACGACCCACCCGGAAAGGCGACAGATCGATTTCCGGCGTCTCACCTCGCATCAGTTGACAGATCACCAATGCAGTCCCGGGGGACATATGAAGCCCGCTACGAAAATGGCCAGCGGCGACAAACGCATTTGGCAGATCCGGTACGGAGCCAATATATGGAAATCCATCAAACGTGTCGGGACGCAAGCCTGCCCAGGTCTTTTCAACGCAGGCATTGCTCAGATCCGGCACGATGCGACAGGCTAGATCCGTTAGTTCCTGGATCTCCACGGCAGTTGTCTGCCTGTTGAAACCAACTTCTTCCTCGGTCGAACCAACAATGACTCGCCCGTCATCCCTGGGGACCAAATACCGTGGCCCTTCGTTTAGAACGTGGGTGAAAACACGGTGCGGAGCTCGGAAAAGCACAATTTGACCACGAATCGGCAAAATGCCAGTCTTGATGCCAAGGCGGCTCAACAGCGAAAACGTCCAGGCACCCGTCGTGACACAATACTGATCTGCCGAGAGCGTACCGGTCGTCGTTACGACACCGTTGATTCTCCCCGCGTTGATATTAAAGTCGGTCGCTTCAACATGATCAGTGATTTCGACGCCGCGCTGTTGGCAGGCGGCAACGAGTGCTTGCAGATGATGTGGGTTGCGTAGCTGAGATTCATCAGGAAGCCGGTACACGGCTACCAAATGCCCCGAATCGGCCAGCGGCTGCAAGGCTGGTTCGATTTCGCCAACTTCGGCTGCGGTGATGCGGTTCATTTCGATTTCCACTTCCGCCAGTGACGCCGCGAGCGCGTGAAGCGAAGCAGCTTCGCCCGGACTTCGGGCCAGGTACAGCCCACCACAACGGCGAAAACCGGTGTCAATTCCGGTTTCCGCGCGGAGCTGTTCAGACCACACCGGGTGCAACTGGTGGCTCAATCCTCGCAACTTTTCCAGCGGGTGGACGGCGGTTTGTAGATTTGCGGGGGGGAGGATTCCCCCGCCTGCCCAGGAAGCTTCCTGTCCGGGGCGACTGCGGTCGATCACTCGAATGCGTTTTCCTTCGTGAGAAAGCTGATAGGCAATCGAAAGGCCGATGACGCCCCCGCCCAAGATCAGGCAATCGATCGTCATGACACATCCATTAGTGCTGTCTGAACGTGAGAGTACAAGCTCGTCCAGGTCGGATCGGCCTGCGTGAGTTGCGTCAACTCGTCAGCTATCCGTGCCAGATCTGCCAGATCATCTACGTCGGACCAAAGCGGCAATTCCGCGAACCGGCAACCGGCACTGCTGAGCCGGTCGACGGTTTGCTGCCAAACCGACGGCGTGCTCCAGTCGATCTCCGCAAAGATTGGTGGCACTTGGCCTGCAGCACCCACCAGGTAGTATCCTCCGTCGCGCGACGGACCCAGAACGACAGGATGGGTCTGCAGGACTGCAAACGCCTCATCGATGTACTGGGCGGGCATTGTTGGGCTATCAGTCCCAATCAAGACGACTCGGTCTTCGTGCCCAACGAGATGAGAATCAAAGAACCGATTCATGCGCCGGCCCAGGTCACCTGACGATTGTGGGATCAATTCCCAAGCCGCGGGAGTGACTGCAGCGAACTCTGCGCGCCGTTCAATGGGGCTGTAGGCAAGAACACGGCGATCTCCCAGTTCTTGAAATCGTGCCAACAGAGTTATCACGAAATGGTGATAGAGTTGGCTCGCTTTGTCATCACCGATCGACCGTGCCAGCCGCGTCTTCACGGTGCCGGGGAGCCAGTATTTCGCAAACATGCCAAGCTGATTCACGATCTGTCGCGCCTGGGAGGTGTCACAGCGAACGCATGAGACGTTTCAGCAGCACGGCATTCACTCGGCCGCGAAAACGTTCGCGACCCTCAATCCAAACCACTGGCACACATTCCGTGTACCGTTCGGTCCATTCGGGGTCTTCATCAATATCGACCACTCGCGGCGTCAGGCCATGGCGAACCAACTCTGCGTGAGCATCGTCGCACAAATGGCACCCCTTTCGGGTGTACAGCACCGAGTCTGGCGTCGCCATCTTGCAATCTTCCTTCGCGGCGTCTGGGAGGGCGTGCGTGGTCGAATCCGAGAATCGCTTTGCATTTCTTCGTGACTTTGACCCCAAGACCTTGCACCTGCTTCTCAGTGTGGCCTTGTTGCAGGCCAATTGGCCATAATCCAACTTGCGTCTGAGGCAATTATCGGGAGCTGTCGCACAATCGTCAACAAGGAACGAATTGACGCAACCCAATAGGAATAGGAGCTACTCGTGTCGCGAATTGTCCCACCATTGTTGTGTGGCAGTTCGAAACTGGAATCTAACGCGGCTGTGTGATAGTTTTAGAGTTGAACTGTCGTCCGGTTCATTTTGCAACGTGACACGAATTGACAGGTGCGCCGTCGGTTGGGTCCGCGCGGGCGTCTCCTTCGAATCGCGCATGTCCACTCATGGTGGCAAACGGTTTACCAACCAATGGTGAAGCTTAGCGTTAGAAAGTTTCTTGAATTCGTCCAACGCAGCCAACTGGTTCCTGAGAACCAGTTGAAGAAATCGTTGCTCGAATTGAAGGCGCAGGAAGGTGGGAACCTACCCTCCGACGCTGCGCTCGTTGCCGCTCATCTGGTAAACGCCGAGTTGCTCACGTCGTGGCAAGTCGAGAAACTGATGAGGGGCAAGAGCAAGGGCTTCTATCTCGGCAAGTACAAATTGCTTGATCATTTGGGCACGGGTGGCATGAGCAGCGTGTATTTGGCGAAGCACGTGCTGATGAACCAGAAGCGGGCAATTAAAGTACTGCCCCGCAGCAGGGTTGGAGATTCGTCTTACCTGGCGAGATTTCATTTGGAAGCCCGCGCGACGGCGTCACTGGACCACCCGAATATTGTGCGGGCCTACGATGTCGACAATGAAGGTAATCAGCACTATTTGGTCATGGAGTTTGTCGACGGTAATGACCTGCAGACGTTGGTTACCTCTGAGGGGCCGATGGCACCTGAGTTGGTGGCCAATTACATCGCGCAGGCGGCCGTCGGTCTGGCAAATGCCCATGAAAACAATCTGATCCATCGTGATGTGAAGCCTGCCAATCTGCTGATCGATCCAAATGGTGTCTTGAAGGTTCTGGATTTGGGGCTCGCGCTGTTCTCGGAATCTGACTTTGATTCGTTGACGATTGCCCACAACGAAAATGTGCTCGGCACCGCGGATTATTTGGCACCGGAACAAGCACTCAACAGTCACGAAGTCGATCACCGCGCAGACATCTACGGTCTCGGTTGCACCATGTACTTTCTGTTGACCGGACACCCTCCCTTCAACGAAGGGACGTTGGCCCAACGGATCGCTTTGCATCAAACTCAGATGCCTAAACCGCTTTGTGAGGAACGTGGGGACTGCCCGCAAGAGCTCGCCGACATCTGTACCAAGATGATCCAAAAAGAGCCGCAGGACCGGCAAATGGCCTGCAGCGAAATCGCCGACCAACTCGCAAACTGGTTGATCGGCAAAGGGCACGCAGCGCACGGCGGTTTAATCAAACAGACTACGACAGTCATTGAGGGGTCGGCGGGGGTCGGCGGATCACTAGCCACGGAAGACGAACCGATTGTCGAAGCCCTACCTGCCGAGCCAGACGAGCCGCTACTGACACCGATCTCGTTGAGCGACACACTGGCGGATCAAGAACCATTGACGGCACCGATGACCACGATAGGACTGGACGATCCGCCGGAAGTCGAGATCATCAATGAAACGCTGTCTCGCGGCGACAGTAGCATATTTAGCATCGACATCGACAGCGATGTGCCTTCGTCTCGCTTGAGACGTCGCGGTGTGGCGTCGTCGAAGGTTACCCTTCGATCGCCGAAGACCAGTGGCAGTTCAAAAGNGANCGCAGCGCCACAAAAGTCTCTGAAACCGCCCGCCTGGCTGTGGGCGGTGATCGGCGTAGGACTCATCGTTGTCGNCNTGGGCATCGCCTCTGTCATGATGGANGGCAGTTCAGTAGACGATTCGCCACCCCAAGAAANCGCGCCTGGGCAACGCAATACGGCTTGGGACTGAACGGATCGCGGTAACCGTTTAGCAGTGTTCGATCTTTTATTGTCGTCTTTCGCTCCGCGAAAGGACGTTCCTTTCGCGGAGCGAAAGGCGACTATCGGACAGTAATTCCTCGGACAATCCTCACAGGTTGGCGTTTGCGCTCTAACGAGCAAGCACTGGTTCGAGACCAAGCAGATTTGGCAGACCGGCTTTGATCGCGATGATCGCGACCAACTTGCCGTCGCGTGTGGCGACCACGCTGGCACCGTGAGCGTTCTTCGGCAGCGTGAACGTCGGATCGATCGAAAGTTGTCCGTCTTTAGCTTTTAAGCGTGTTGCGGGCAACGAACGCGTGTCATCGATATTGCCAAAGACAATGAGGCAATCCTCGGGCGTAGTCATCTGACGGATGCGATCAAGTGGCCAGCCGCCGGGAAGAGGATCTTGAAGTTGACGTGACGCCAGCCCTTCGACAATATCTGCTTGCTCGGCCGTCGTCGTGATGTGTGTTCCTTCGAATTGTAATGCCGCCACCCCGCCCACGGCGGCTTCTGGCGGGGTCAGCAAATCGGCGGGGCCGATCAGACGGTTATCCGCGAGTAACAGTCCCCAGCCGTTGGCTTGAGTGGATTGCGGGATCCCCAGAAACCGTTGCTTCCAAACGAGTGCCACGCGAACCGGTTGTGGGAGCATCGAGCCGTCTGGCAGCAGCGAAGTCCCAATTGGGATCCTGGGTGTCCAGTCGCGCCACTGGTCCGGCTCTACTCTCAATTCGAACCGCGAACCGACGATCGCCAGCGGTCCTGGCGGATCTGGTGTGCCCAGTGCGATACCACCCGCCGCAATCGTGGCAAGCGTTTCACTGTTGATCTGCAGACCGCCAAGACCAAAATTGACGTCAAGTCCGCCGACACTCCAAAACACGGAGTTCTGACGGATCAGCTGCCGATACGCGGGTTCGACATACAGACGTGTTTCGATCTGCGCCGCATCGGCCGAAAGCCCGACCGAAACTACTTGGCCGACACGCAGGCCGCGATACGTCACCGGCGCGCCACGGTCGACTCCTTGCCGATCGCGGCTGTTAAGGACAATCTCCAAGCCATCGGGCTGGCGTTCCAACATCTCTGGCGGATCTTCCAATCCATCAAACACGCCTTGCGCTGGCGCATTGGCAGGGCCGGCGACCGCCCCAATGTGTTGCCCGCTAGTCAGCGTGTCCAAGCCGCTCACGCCCGTTAGCTGGATGCGGGGCCGCTCGACCCAGAAGCGTGTCCCAGCCCGAGCGAGACGTTGGCCGCTGGTCGCCAAGCGCACGTGCACGTCGATCCCGTCGAGCGGTTCGTTTAACTCTATGGCGACAACTTCGCCGACGATGATTCCTCGGTACTTTACGACATCGCCGTTGGCCAACCCATAGCCGTTGGCAAAACGAATGTGAATATCGAGCGTTTGGGTACCGCGTAGCGTGGGAGGTGTTTCGTCGCCGATGAACGCTGTCGAGCGAGGGCCAGTCAGCGGACCAGGGACGACGCCAACATATTTCGCACCGACAACCGTATCCAATCCGCTCACGCGGGCCAGGCTGATCTGCGGTCGTTCGATCCAGAATCGGCTCCCTTCGCGGGCCAGTGCCGTGGCCGCCAACTCCAAATCGATCTGCACGTCCACGTGCGAGAGGGGTTCGTTCAGCGTTACCGAAGTGATCTCGCCGATGTCGATGCCGCGATGTTGCAAGCGGTCGCCCGGTTTGATCCCATGGCCCTCTTCAAAACGTACAGTGATCGTGGTTGCGCGTCTGCCGTATCCTGACCAGAACAGTACGATGGCGACCAGCAGACAGAGCATCGTCAGCAACCAAAACTTGCTGGGATGTTGCCTGAGCGCGCCGACCAGCGATCCGCCGTTGGAATGGATTGCCGCCTCTGGAATCGGCACGTCTGAGCTAGGCTCGTTGAGTGTCTTGTCGTTCAACCTTCACCTCCCAAATCGCGTGTGCATCGAAAGAGAGCGATGCCACCATGTTCATCGCCACGCACAGTACAAAAGCCCATACGGCAGGTCCCAATTGAAATTCGACGAGGCTTCCGAGCTTGACCAACATCACCAGAAATGCCAGCAGCATGACATCCATCATGCTCCATTTTCCCAACTGCTCCGTCAGCCGATACGTGATCGCCTTATGGCGACGATGCAGTAGGCCGAGCAAACTCAGTTCGAGCAGCAACAGAATCTTCAGCAGCGGAAATACAATCGAAAACAGCAATACAATGCCGCCGACAAACCAGTTGCCCTCTCGGATTAGGTCGAGCGTGCCCGTCAAGATGCTCGATTCGTGGCGGTGGCCAAGCTGCTCGATGCTTAGAATCGGAAGAATAACCGCCGGCCAGAACAAGAAAAAAGCGCCCAGCGCGGCGGCAGCAGTTCGGCTGGCCGAAACGGCTCCACTAGCATAGCGGGCGATCGGCGTGTGACAGCGTGTGCACAAAGCTGACTCGCCGTTTGCCAATTCAGGCAGTCGGTGAATCAACCCGCAACAGTGACATGCTCTCAGATCGCTCATTGTCATTTGCCGACCGCTGGGAACCCAACGTGAACGATCATACAATACCTGACTTGGCGAGCGTATAGGATACGCCGAGTTTCCAATGAAGCCTGGGCGACCATTGTGTTCCGCGGAAGAAGCCCATTTCCGCTGAAACTTGATGTCCACAGAAACTCCATTTGCCCGAAACAAAGTCATCTCCGAGGATTGGATCGCTGGTGGCCGTTGATTCCCCCGCAAAAATCGCTCTCATCGGAGCCGGCCCCATCGGCCTGGAAGCCGCGCTGTATGCTCGGTTTTTGGGATACGATGTTGAATTGTACGAACGCGGTGATGTCGCCGAAAATGTCCGGCGCTGGGGGCACGTCCGCATGTTCAGTCCTTTTCATATGAATCGGTCGACGTTGGGCATCGCTGCGATCGCGGCACAGGATCCGAATTATCAACCTCCGGCGGACGACGCGATTTTGACCGGCGGCGAGTGGTTTGACCGGTACTTGCAACCGTTGTCGCAGACTGACTTACTTGTGGACCATCTGCACACACAAACCGACGTGGTGTCAGTGGCACGCACTAAGTTCTGCAAAACTGAATTCTTGGGAGACGAGCGGCGTCGTGATTCGGAGTTTCGGCTGTTGCTTGGCCACCCTGATGGGTCGGAGACAGAAGCGACCGCGGAAGTCTTGATCGACACCAGTGGCGTGCTCGGCAACCCTAATTGGATGGGGCAGGGGGGGGCTCCCGCCCGCGGTGAACGCGCACTTCGAAACGAGATTGAATATGGTGTTCCCGATGTGTGTGGTCGTGACCGCGAACGTTACGCTCGCAAACACACCTTGGTTGTAGGCAGCGGACATTCAGCGGCGACGACGGTTGTGGCGCTGGCGAAATTGATCCAGGAAGATGCCGACACGCGCCTGACTTGGATCGTGCGGCATTCGACTGACGAGACGGCAAAGGCCAACCCCGTCGCGCAGATTTCAGAAGATCGTTTGCCCCAGCGTGCCGAGCTCGCGCGCTGTGCCAATGCACTTGCCGCCGGCGATTCGACTCGCATCGTCTTTTGGGCTGGTACGTCGGTCGAGTCGATCGCGATGGCCCAAGGGAGTTTTCGGGTCACATTTCAGGGTCTGCACGAGGGGATTTTGCAATTTGATCGAATCGTCGCCAATGTCGGCGGTCGCCCCGACTTGCGGCTGTTCGACGAGTTGCAAGTGCACACCTGTTACGCGTCCGACGGCCCGATCAACTTGGCGTCAGCGTTGTTGAATTCAACATCGCCAGACTGCCTAGCGCAGACAACGCACGGACGGCAAACGCTGATCAATCCCGAACCTGATTTCTACATTTTGGGCGCCAAGAGCTACGGACGTAATTCAAACTTTCTGACTTCCATTGGGATTCAACAGGTACGTGAACTGTTTACAATCATCGGCGATCGAGCAGATCTGGATCTGTACGCCACGGCAATCTCGTTGATGCCGTCGCAATCCCCTGAGGGCTGACGGATCTTCAGTCTCATCCGCTGTGGTCTGGTCGTGACGACCGCGGTTCGACACAACTTGAGAAAACGTGTGCTCATGAACCCCTCCACGGCACCGGCCATCAAACTCTCTCATCTGGATGATTTGTGGTTTCAAGTCGCGGGCACGCTTTGCAACCTGACTTGCCATCATTGTTTCATCAGTTGCAGCCCTAAGAATGAAACGTTTGGTTTCATGGCCTTGGCCGAAGTGCAGCGACGACTGGCCGAATCCGTGTCGTTGGGCGTCAAGGAATACTACTTCACTGGTGGCGAGCCGTTTCTGAATCCAGACATGACCGCGATTCTGTTGGAGACGCTACGCTACGGGCCCGCGACTGTGTTGACCAATGGCACCGTGATCAAGGACCAGTGGTTGCAGGCCCTCCGTGACGCCGAACAGGCCAGTCCTTTTTCGCTCGAGTTTCGTGTTTCAATCGATGGAGTTTCGCCCGACACGAATGACCCGATTCGTGGCGAGGGCACTTTCGCTCGCGCGCTGCGGGGCGTGATCAAGTTGGTCCAGTTCGGATTCCTGCCGATCATTACCGCCACCCGTACCTGGCCGGTCGAGACAGAGTGTAAAGTTGTCGGGAGCTTCGAGCGGATGCTCAGAGACGTTGGTTACGCGCGGCCTCGGATCAAGATACTGCCGACCTTGCAGTTGGGTGCCGAAGTCGAGCGGTCTTGCGCGTACCGAGAATCAGAGCGCGTGACCCACGAGATGATGGCGGAATTTGACCAGTCTCAGTTGGTCTGTGAACACAGCCGGGTTGTGACGGATCGCGGCGTCCACGTCTGCCCGATCTTGATCGAGTCGCCCGATTCCGTGTTGGGACAAGTTCTGGCGGAATCAGCCGGGCCATTCCAAATGCGCCACGGCGCGTGTTTCACCTGTTATCAGTATGGCGCGATCTGCTCGAACCCTTCCAGCGGCACGACAACCAGGACTTCTTGAAGACCGCGCGCCGCCGAAGAATGTTGCTGCCATTTATTCTTCGAGTTCTGGGCGTTGCGGTCTATCTTTGCGCCCAGCACGAGCACCGCCACCAGAGTATCCACCGCCATCTGATGGCTCACCATCACCGGGAATTGTCAGTGTGGAATCAGGAGCCTGGTTGGCAGATTGTTCGCGGCAACCGATCAAGGCAATGCAACTGACGACTACCAACAGCGTTGACAATCTCATGTTCGTGATTCCTCAATCAGGAGAACCGTGAGGGCAGCGCCCTTGGTTATTCGGTCTCTTTCGCAGGAGACGACTCAAAAGCGATACAGTACGCATGTCGACTGGATCGGATGAACAACTGGCCGTTGCTAATTGCAGGTGTGGCGCTGAAGTCCTCGCGCTGATCGGTAACGCGATTGATGGCCAACAGCTTGAACTTGTCACCGGCGTTCATTACGAACATGTTTCCAGTCCGAGTAACGAAGTATAGTTTGCCATCCGCAATCACGGCGGACGCGTAGTCACCGCCGAAACCTCCACCACCTCCAGATCGACGACCGCCACCACCACCACCGCCGCCGCGACCTCCGCCTCCTTCGGCATTTCCGCGCCCACCACCACTACCGCCCTCTCGATCTGCACTCTGGTTCGCCTCAGCACCACCCTCCAGGCGAGACTGGAAAACCCTCTTGCCGGTTTTGGCGTCAATGCAGGTGGCGATGCCGCGAGCGATGAAATAGATACGCCCTTCGTAAACGAGCGGGGTGCCAATGCGATTCGAGTGTTTGTCCGTCCAGACGACATGCGAATCAGTCACTTCTCCTTTGCCTCCAGCACGAACGGCGATCGCGCCACCGCCACGTCCTTCAATGGCAAAGACCGTGTCTTCCAGCGCCACTACGCTGGAGCAGAAAGAATCCGTTTCCAACGCTTCGCAGTACCATCGCAATTTGCCCGTTTCCGGGTTGAACCCCCAGATTTCGTTGGGAACGCCGATGACCAGGTCGGTTCGCTGGTCATCGACTGGAACCAGCACGGGAGTTCCCCAGGTTGCGTTGAACCCGGCAGCTTCTTGGCGCCAAAGTTCCTTTCCCGTCTCCGTATCCAAGCCGACCAATCCTTCGCATTCCGCGGTTGCAGTCACAATCAAGACGTTGCCGAACAGGATTGGGCTGGATGCTGATCCCCAACCTCGCGGATCGGATTCGGTGCCGATCGCCGTTTGCCACAGTCGTTTGCCGTCCAAATCGAAGGCCAGTGCGCCCGTCTTCCCGAAGTAGACGTAGATACGCTTTCCATCTGAGACCGGCGTGTGCGAGGCGTAGCCATGTTCGGCAAAACTACCGCGATACTCATCTTCTGGCAGCGTCGGCGCGACAGGCTGTGACCAAATGGTCTCGCCGGTGTTGCGGTCCAAGCAGACCAGGTGTCGTTGCAGTTTTCCTTGGTCTCCAGGGTTACGACGGTCCGTGCCGTATCCAGACCAACACGTCACAAAGACATGTTTCCCCACCACGATCGGAGCGGACGATCCCGGTCCGGGCAATTCGACTTTCCATTTCAGATTCTCCACCGGGCTCCAGGTGGTTGGCACGGGTTGCGTGTCGCTGCTGACGCCTGAACCATTTGGGCCGCGAAAACGAGCCCAATCCGAGCCCAATGCGGAACTGATGGCAATGTTGGTCAAGATCACGCTAGAAAGGGCCAAGCAACGAAAGGCGTTTCGGCGTCGAAGCGAAGAGGCGTGCATCACGAGTCATCTCCCAAATAGTTTGATCGCTGCCGCGGAACAGTTGGTAGAAAGGACGATCATCGGCAACTAACCCCGCAAAGAAGCGTTCCGTTTCGCCAAATTCTCTGACAGTTCATCTACTTGGCGAAAGCACGGGTCCCAGCGACCTGTTAAGCAAATTCTGTCGAGGTACTTTCGTCTGTGGTATAAGAGGAGTTTTCCCCACGCACAACACTGCGACGAAGGTTCCAATGAAACGCTCAATCATAATGATAACAATCTGTATTCTGTTTTTCGCCGGTGTTGCTGTTTCAGGAGTTTGCGCCGCCGAGCGGCCGAACTTTGTCTGGCTGATCTCGGAAGATAACTCGACCCACTACCTTAAACTGTTTGACGAACACGGTGCGGAGACGCCGGAGATCTCGAAGCTGGCCCGGCACGGTCTGGTTTTCGAGCATGCGTTTTCGAACAGCCCAGTTTGCTCGGTAGCCCGCTCGACGTTGATCACCAGCTGTTACGCGCCCAGAATCGGCACGCAATTTCACCGCCGTACAGTTACGGTTCCGATGCCTGGCGGCCTGCGGATGTTCCCGGCATACCTGCGAGACGCGGGATATTACACGACGAACAACTCGAAGAAGGACTACAACGCGATAGAAGGGGAAGGCGTGTGGGACGAGTCATCGCGAACTGCGAGTTGGCGGAAACGCGGATCTGACCAGCCGTTCTTTCACAAGCAGAGTTTCACGACAACTCACGAGAGCTCGTTGCATTTCTCTCGCCAAGTCATGGAGAATGAGGCGACGAAGACTGACCCCGCGACGGTCTTTGTCGCCCCCTATCATCCGGACACTCCCGTGTTTCGCTACACCTACGCCCGTTACCATGATCGCATTGGTGCCGTCGATGCCCAAATTGGAAAGGTCGTCGATCAGTTGGCGCAGGATGGGCTATTGGAAGACACGTTTGTGTTCTACTTCGGCGACCACGGTGGTGTGCTGCCACGCGGTAAAGGATACGCATATGAAAGTGGCCTGCATGTACCGCTAGTCGTGCGCGTGCCCGAAAAGTGGAAGCACTTGGTCGATCGCCAGCTCGGCTCGCGTGTCAAAGGCTTTGTCAGCTTCATCGACTTCGGGCCAACTCTATTGCATCTGGCCGGATTGGAGGTGCCAAGCGGCGTCGATGGTCAACCGTTCCTTGGCGATGGCCTGAAGGCATCAGATGTCGACAAGCGTGACGAAGCGTTCGGTTACGCGGACCGATTCGACGAGAAGTTTGATCTGGTTCGCACGCTGCGCAAGGGGCGGTACGAGTACATCCGAAACTACCAACCCTTCAACTTCG